>NZ_JAUQTZ010000090.1:0-24899 GCF_059803845.1 Rhizobium sp. UFLA01-1127
ATCTGCGCGTTGGCGGCTCCAAGCCGGCAACGGCTGAAATCGTCGGCCCGAAGGCTGCCGTCCAGTTCGGCCATGGCAGAAGCGGCTTTTCCTGGAGCGGCGAGACGGCCGGCATAAGACACACGGTGAGTCTTCGCTTGCACCCAAGTCAGTCTGCATGGTTCTGGCAGATCTCGCTGCAGAACACCACGAACGCGACGGTTTCAGCCGATCTCGTTCTCGTTCAGGATGTCGGTCTTGGCGACCGCGGCTTCCTGATGAACAGCGAAGCCTATGCCTCGCAATATATCGACCACCATATAGGCAACCACGCCGCCTTCGGCCCGGTCGTCATGAACCGGCAGAATCTCAAGCAGGGTGGCGGGCGAAATCCCTGGCTCGCACAGGGCTGCCTCGATGGTGCTGCAGCCTACGCGACCGATGCAATCCAGCTGCTCGTGCCCTCCAACAACAACGATGGCGTGATGGTGCCGGATTTTGGCACCAGCCTGCCAAGCACACGCCGTCAGCATGAGGTTGCCTGCCCCGCAATCCAGTCGAAACCGCTTTCGCTTGCATCAGGCTCATCGGGCACGACGAGCTTCTTCGGCCTCTTCGTCGCCGATCATCCAGCCGCATCCAGCGATGCCGATCTCGCTCATCTCGACGGTTTGCCGAAACTTCAGAACGAGCTCGCATTAGACACGATATCGGCGGCCCAGCCCGCGCGCGGTCTCGTGCAGGACGCCCCCCTTGCAGAGAGCGACAGCCTGGATCAGGCCGCGATCGACGCGCTCTATCCCAAGCGGATGCTCGAAGAACATGCCGACGGAAAGCTGATCTCCTTCTTCGTGCCGGATGGGCCGCACAACAGGCATATCGTGCTGCGCGAAAAGGAGCGGCTGGTTGCGCGCCGCCACGGCGCCATCGTCCGCAGCGGGCAGAACATGCTGCTCGACGACCAGACGCTCGCCGCCACCTGCTGGATGCAGGGCATCTTCGCCGCGCAACTGACCATCGGCAATACCTCTTTCCACAAGCTGTTCTCCGTCTCGCGCGACCCTTACAATCTGACGCGGTCGAGCGGCCTGCGCATCCTTGTCGACCTCGGCGAGGGCTGGCACTTGCTCGGCGTGCCCGCAGCCTTCGAAATGGGCTTGAGCGATACGCGCTGGATCTACAAGCTTCCCGGCCGCACCATTACGGTATTGGCAATTGCCTCCGGCGACGATCCGGCCATGCAATGGAGCGTCTCGGTCGAAGGCGCCGCCTGCCGCTTCCTCGTCTTCGGCCATATCGTGCTTGGCGAACGTGACTATGAAGCTGTTGCCAATATCGCCGTCGATACAGCGGCCAAGCGCATCTCCTTCCGGCCGCAGCCGTCATGGCTCTGGGATCGCTATCCGAAGGCTGGCTATCATCTCGTGACCTCGACCCCGGCTGCGTTCGAAGCCTTCGGCGGCGACGAGCTGCTTTATACCGACGGCATCGCCCGCAATGGCCCCTTCATCACGCTGAAATCGCACCCGACGAAGGAACTGCGCTTTGCCGTCACGGGATCGATGACCGATCCGGATGCAGCCGAAGCCCTTGCTGCGCGCTACAGCGCTGGCATCGAAAGCGAAGAGATGCTGGCACCGGCGCAGCGCTTCTGGAGCCATGTGACGCGGGGCGCGCGCATCGAAGGCGATGGGCGCGATGTGGCGGCACAAGCCGTGATGCTGCCCTGGATCGCGCATGACGCGATCGTGCATTTGAGCGTGCCGCATGGGCTCGAACAATATACGGGTGCTGCCTGGGGAACGCGCGACGTCTGCCAGGGGCCGATCGAATTCCTGCTCGCCTACGAGCACGACGAAGAGGTCCGGCAGATCCTCTCCACGCTCTTTTCCGAGCAATACCGCGATCGCGGCGACTGGCCGCAATGGTTCATGCTTGAGCCCTACGCCAACATCCGCGCCGGCGAAGCGCATGGCGATATCGTCGTCTGGCCGCTGAAGGCGCTCTGCGACTATATCGAGGCGACCGGCGACATCGCCTTCCTTGCGCAAACCGTGCCGTGGCGTGCCGACGACACCATGCAGCTGACCTCGGAGCACGCGACGATCTCCGATCACGTCGAAAAGCTCCTGGACACGGTGCGCAGCCGCTTCGTGCCGGGCACGAGCCTCATCCGCTACGGCGATGGCGACTGGAACGACAGCCTGCAACCGGCCGATCCGCACCTGCGCGACTGGATGGTCAGCAGCTGGACGGTGTCCCTGCTCTACGAACAGCTGGTGCGCTACGCCAATATCCTGACGCTCGCCAGCCGCAACGAGGAAGCGCAGTCGCTGCAGGCGACGGCGGTCGCTATGCGCGCCGATTTCAACCGGCTCCTGATGCGCGACGGCATCGTTGCCGGCTATGGTGTTTTCGATCCGAGTCATGAGGATGTCGAATTACTGCTGCACCCTGAAGATACGCGCACGGGCCTGCACTATTCGCTCATCGCGATGACGCAGCCGATGATCGGCGGCCTGTTCACGCCCGAACAGCGCCACGCCCACATGAAGATCATCCGCGAGAACCTGCTGTTTCCGGATGGCGTGCGGCTGATGGAAAAGCCGGCAACCTATTCCGGCGGCCCGGAAAAGCTCTTCCGCCGCGCCGAATCCTCCTCCTTCTTCGGCCGCGAGATCGGACTCATGTATGTGCATGCGCATCTACGCTACTGCGAGGCCTTGGCGCTTGAAGACGATGCGGAAGCCGTATGGGCAGCGCTCGCGCTCGCCAACCCGATCGCGGTCAGCGGGCGGGTGGAGCATGCGTCGCTGCGCCAGCGCAACACTTATTTCAGCAGCAGCGATGCGGCCTTCGCCGACCGCTATCAGGCTTCTTCGGAATGGGTGCGCGTCAAGGCCGGCGATATTGCCGTTGACGGCGGCTGGCGCATCTATTCGAGCGGCCCCGGCCTCTACACAAAGAGCCTGATCGGCAATGTCTTCGGCTTCAAGCGGCAGTTCGGCCAGCGCATCCGCAAGCCGCTCCTGCCGGCCTCGATCGGCGCTTGCGATGTCAAGCTGGATTTCAAAGCCTGAGCAGCCGTGAATGGAAAACGGGGCCGCATCGCGGCTCCGTTTCATCGGCTCTCAACAGTCGATCTTCTGCATTACGGAACCTTCGAATGACCAAATTGTCTACGGCACGCTTCAGTCGTGTTGGCTGGCTGCAATGGCTGGCCGTCATCGTCATGGCCATCGCGGGCGCGATATTGACATCGATAGCCGCAATGTCCGCAAGCCAAACGAATGCAACGACGGCAGCTCAAAGCGGAGGCGCTATTATTGGCGCCTTCGTCTTCGGAATTCTGTTGCCGTATCCCGCGGGTTGGATCGCCGGCCGCCTCGCCAATCGATCGCGCAATATGTTTCTCCTGGTATTCTGGGGTATCGCCGCCATCCTTTTCCTGGGCGCGGTCGCAAAACTGATCCGGGCTGGTTAAGCCGTCTCGCAGGCAATCGATCTTCTGGTTAACCGAATCGGCTAAGCTCACCCAGATGTGCAAAGCCCGGAGGCGGATTTGGAAACGGCGCTCTATCTCCCCATCAAGTCATTTCTCGAAGCTGCCGGCTATACGGTGAAAGGCGAGATCGGAGGCTGCGACCTGGTCGGGTTGAATGACGGTGAGCCGCCTGTTGTCGTCATCTGCGAGCTGAAGATGACCTTCAATCTCGAGCTCATCCTGCAGGCGGTGGATCGCGCGGCCGCCAGCGACGAGGTCTGGATCGCCGCTCGCGTATCGGCAAAGGGCAAGGGCCGCGAAGGCGATCGCCGCTTCCGCGACCTTTGCCGGAGGCTCGGCTTCGGCATGCTGGCGGTCTCCGACAATGATCTTGTCGATATCATTGTCAGCCCCGTCGCGCCGATGCCCCGCAAGAACGCGCGGCGCAGATCACGCCTTGTTGAAGAGCACCGTCGGCGCAAGGGGGATCCGGCACTTGGGGGCAGCACGCGCAAGCCGATCATGACCGCCTATCGCCAGCAGGCCCTTGCCTGCGCGGCAGCGATCGAAAACGGCCTGCAACGCCCGAAGGACATGCGCGACGCGACGCCAAAGGCGCCGCAAATTCTGAGAGATAACGTCTATGGCTGGTTCGAGCGCATCGACCGCGGCATCTACGCGCTGACGGAGCTTGGAACAGAAGCCCTCAAGCGTTGGCCGGCAACGCCGCCTTAAATATGGAAAAATTCCGATCGACCAAAATTAAATTCATGTAATGTCTTAACACTTAGCAATAAAAACATGATCAATATTTAATTTGTAAAAGTCAATTGGCGGATCATATTACTCATCAGCGCCAGTTCAGCTTTATACTTCATTTCTCTGGAGTAAAGACGGGGAACCAAGGTTCTCCGAACGAATTGACGCGGCCCCATTCGACGCCTGTCCCGGACATGGACAAGACGCCAATTCGCCAACAATCTCGCAAGGGACTTTTGCCATGTCATCTCTCCTTCGCAAACACCGCACCGCTGCCATTATAGGCGCCGCCATCATCGCCGGCGCCGGCGCGTTGCCTTTTGCCTTCAACACCTCCGCCACCGTCGCAGCGGCTGCCGAACCAGCCGGCATCATCGCGCCCGCTGGCTCTTTCGCCCCGATCGTCGATGCCGACAAGCCGGCCGTGGTCACCGTCACCACCACCATGAAGGCGACTGACACCGGCGCCGACAGCAATTCGCCGATGGACGAGCAGTTCCGCCAATTCTTCGAAAACCAGGGCATCCCCTTCCCGAAGCAAATGCCGCATCAGCAGCAGAACCAGCGCGCCATGGCGCTTGGTTCCGGCTTCATCATCAGCCCGGATGGCATCATCGTTACCAACAACCACGTTATCCAGAACGCCGTCGACATCAAGGTGACGCTCGACGACGGTACCGAACTGCCCGCCAAACTGCTGGGTGCCGATGCCAAATCGGATCTCGCCGTTCTGAAGATCAAGGCGCCGAAGCCGCTTTCAACCATAGCCTGGGGCGATTCCGACAAGCTGAAGCTCGGCGACCAGATCCTTGCGATCGGCAACCCGTTCGGCATCGGCACGACCGTCACCGCCGGCATCGTCTCGGCCCGTGGCCGCGACCTGCATAGTGGCCCCTACGATGACTTCATCCAGATCGATGCGCCCATCAATCACGGCAATTCCGGCGGCCCGCTGGTCGACCGCGAAGGCAATGTCGTCGGCATCAACACCGCCATTTATTCGCCGAACGGCGGCAGCGTCGGCGTCGGCTTTGCCATTCCTTCCAACGAGGCCAAGGCGATCGTCGCAAAGCTGGAGAAGACCGGTTCGATCGACCACGGCTATCTCGGCGTCGCGATCCAGCCGGTGACCCCGGATATCGCCAATGCCATGGGCCTCGCCCAGACCCAGGGTGCGCTCGTTGCCAGCGTCAATGACGACACGCCGGCCGCCCGCGCCGGCATCAAGAGCGGCGATATCGTCACCGCCGTCGGCAACGAGACCGTCAAGACCCCGAAGGACCTGTCGCGGCTGGTCGCCGATCTTTCCCCCGGCGACAAGCGCTCCGTCACACTGTGGCGCGACGGAAAGAGCATGGATGTCAACGTCACCATCGGCGGCAACGACGACAGCAAGCAGGCTGCCAACGATTCCGGCGACGGCAAGGTCCAGCCGTCCAACCAGCCGAGCATCGGTGTCGGTCTTGCCAACCTAACACCCGATGTCCGCCAGCAGCTGAACCTGCCGCATGGCGTCGAGGGCGCAGTCGTTGCCAGCGTCAACCCAGACAAGTCGGCGGCAGCGGCCGGCATCCAGACCGGCGACATCATCGTCTCGGTCAACGACCAGCCAGTACACAATGCTCATGAAGTCCAGGCGGCCGTCGCCAAGGCCGGCAAGGACGGCCGCAAATCCGTCCTGCTGCTCATCGAGCGCGACGGCAACAAGACCTTCGTCGCTGTCCCGTTCTCGGCAGCTTAAGCATCTGAAGCGTTGAACGATCGGCCCGCTTCGCGCAACGGAGCGGGCCGAATTCGTCATGTCTGGCCGTCTTCACACGCCGCACGATCCGGAACGCCGCCTTTCCACAGCGAATAGCTTTCCGTTTTGACATATGACTCTTTTTGTCCAAACTCTGCCTTTGTGATGGTACAAATAGCGCCGGGACCGATTGAAACAGGTGCCCGGAACGTCTAAGCCCTGCCGGCTACAGCGCCCCGCGTCACATGTGACGCGCAAAGGTCGCTGTCGCACTTTAAAGCTGTCGGCAGCAAAGGGTCTTGAAAACGGAATATGCGGCGGCAGGAGTTGGAGTGACTGATCCATACGATATTCTCGGTGTTGCGCGCGATGCGGGCGAAGAGCAGATCAAGGCGGCTTATCGCAAGCGCGCGAAGTCGGCTCATCCGGATTCCGGCGGCGATACCGATGCTTTCGCGCAGCTGCAGAAGGCCTATGAGCTGCTTCTCGACCCTGTGCGCCGCAAGGTGTTCGACGATACCGGCTATGACGTCGAGCTGACCGATGCTGTCGACCTGCAGGCGCTGGTCGCCATTGAAAAGCTCATCACCGAGATGGTGCTGGACGAGCGCGAACCGGGCACCTTCGACCCGGTTGCCAAGATGCGAGCAAGCCTTCTGGAAGAAATTCGCAAGGCGAATTTCAGCAAGAGCGAACTCGAGCGGCATTCCAACCGTATCGGCCTCCACCTCGAGAGGCTTGGCAAGCGACCCGGCAAGGACGTGGTCGGTCATATGCTGCGCGCCCGCATCAAGGCGATCGCCACCGCCATCAGCGAAACGGAAGCCAAGATCGGCGCCAGCGAGCGTGCCTGCGACATGCTTGAGGGCTATCTTTACGAGCTGGATGAGCCTCGGGACGAGGCGGATGCATCCCCAGAAATCGAGTGGGACGAGCCAAGGGTCCGCTCGGCCGCGCAATAGAAACTGCGTTTTGTCGTGTTCGGCGCGAGGCGGATTTCGCGTTTGCCTTGATCGCGCGATCACTTTCGGCAACGAAATGTTGCAATGCAACAATCGTCCCTAGACAAATCGACGAGCTGGCCTAGATCAAGCATGCAACACGCGGTCTTCCTCTGTCGAACGATGGCAACGTGGCAATGATGGCGCCGGAATTCCGGCGCCGATGAAGATTTGGACGGCGAGGTGCGCGTTTGCTGGCTTCCGAAGCGGATGAAATCGTCTTTGAACATCTGAGTGAAAACCGATCTCGCGCGGCATTGAGAGGCGCCTTCTGGTCGGCGCTGGATACGCTCATCCCGACGGCGCTCAACAGCCTGGTGTTCGTCGTTACCTCACGGTTCCTTCTGCCGCAGGATTTCGGTCTGGTAGCGCTCGCCTTCGCCATCGTCAGTTTCGCTTCCGGTTTCGGACCCACGGCCTTCGGCGAAGCCTTGATCCAGCAGAAATCCATTCGCCGCAGCCATCTCGATACGGTCTTCTGGCTGTCCTTCGTCTCCGCGGCGGTCCTTTATGCGGTGCTGTTTTTGCTCTCGCCGTTCCTTGCCCATTGGGTCGGGCATGACGACATCGTCAAATTGCTGCTGATCATCGGTCTGAAAATCTTCTTCGACATGATGATCATCGTCCCCAATGCCCTGATCGGCCGGACGATGTCCTTCCATCTTGCCGCAGCCCGTACCGCAATTGCCACCTTCGTCTCGGCCATCATCTGCCTTTCGATGATTTTCGCCGGTTTCGGGCTATGGGCGCTTGCCATTGCCCAGATTGCCGCACCGGCGGCCGCCTGCGTCGCCGCCTTCTGGGGCGCAAAATGGCTGCCGGGCTTCAAGGTGAAGCTCTCAAGCCTGCGTGAACTGCTGCATTACGGCATCTTTGCCTCGGGCAACCGCTTCCTCCAGACCATGAACCTGGATCAGCTGATCATCGGCACGCTGGTGAGCCCGGCCGCTCTCGGTATCTATAATTTCGCCCGGCGGCTCTACGAGATGCTCAACAATGTCGTTGCCGGCGGGCTGAATTCGGTCAGCCACGTTCTGCTCTCCTCCCTGCAGCATGATCGCGACAAGGTGCGCGAAGCCTTCCTCATGGCGACCTTCGGCTGTTCGCTGGTGTCTTTCCCGGCTTTCATGGGGCTTGCGGCGGTCGCCGACGACGCCATTCCGCTGATCTTCGGACCGCATTGGGCAGCCGCCGTCTGGCCGGTTCGCTTCTTCTGCGTCATCGGACTGATGGCCGGGATCGGTGTCATCCAGGCATCCCTGATCACCAGCCAGGGCAGATCCGACTGGTGGTTCTACTATCAGCTGGTTCGCAACGTCGTGTCGATCCTCACCGTTCTCCTGCTTCACCAATATGGCGTGGCAACCGTCGTCTTCGGGCTCATGCTCGGAGTGGTGATGCTCTGGCCGGTGACACTGTGGATGGTGTCGCGACTGATCGGCCTCAGCATTGCGGAATATTTCGGCCAATTCCTGAGACCTATCGCCGCTTATCTCGGCATGCTCGTCGCCGTCTTGGCAATCTCCTCGGCCTTGATCGACCGGCCTCTCGCAGAACGCCTCGTCTGCGAAGTCCTGGTAGGAGGTCTCGCCTATTCGGCCCTTATCCTCCTCCTATGCAGGGAGAGGGTCCTCTTCCTCGTGCGAACGACTCTGCAAGGCCGTCGCGCAAAGGCACAGTAGCAGCCATCGCGAATAGAGACGGAAACAAGGCTCATTCGATCTCGCGATAGAATTCCAAGCCGGAAAGGCGCCTCATGACACTGGTTACGTTCATCATTCCCGTTCGCCATCAGGCCAATTCCAACGATTGGCCGTCGCTGAAACGGCGGCTGTCGCAAACGATCGCATCGATCTCCGGGCAGTCCAACCGTAACTGGCGCGGCGTCGTTGTCGCCAACGAAGGCGCCGATCTACCCGACCTGCCGCCCAATTTCACGGCGGAACGCGTGACTTTCCCGCCGAACCAGCTTCACGACATCGACGGTGCCGATCGCGAAAAGGTCTACGACGCATTCCGGCTGGACAAGGGCCGCCGCGTCTTGAGCGGCATGCTTTCGGCACGCGACACCCGCTTCTTCATGATCGTCGATGACGATGATTTCGTCAGCGCCAACATCGTCGATTTCGCCGCTGGAAACAGCGATGCCAACGGCTGGAAGATCGACCGGGGCTATCTCTGGAACGAAGGCGGACGGCTACTTTTGCATCACAACGACTTCGCCAATTATTGCGGCACGTCGCTGATCATCCGCTCGGATCTCTATCGCCTGCCGGCGACCTTCGACGATGCCGAAGTCGACTACATCAAATCCATGCTCGGCAGCCATGTACGCATCGGCAAGCTGCTGGCCGACGCCGGTTCGCCCCTTGGATCGCTTCCCTTCCGCGGCGCAATCTATCGGGTCGGCCATGCCGGCGCTCACAGCAAGTCCTCCAACCTTATCAGGACCCACTTCCTCAACCGCTCGGTACTGACAAGCCCCCGCCAATTCCTGGGCAATCTTTCGCGCGTTCGCCCGCTCGATCGCACACTCAGAAACGAGTTTTTCGGCGCGCGCGCCGCCGGATGACACAAGGCGCAGTTCTTTCGCTCTTAAAGGCTTCGATCAATGCCTGCTGACGCAACGAAACAGAGATATGCCGCCCTGGATGCGATGCGCGGCCTGGCGGCATTGGCCGTCGTCGTCTACCACCTCGACAGGCCTTATGCGCCGTCGGCCTATATCGCAGTCGATTTCTTCTTCGTGCTCAGCGGCTTCGTCATCGCCAGGGCCTATGGCGAAAAGCTCGCCGGCGGCATGACCGTGCTGGCCTTCATGAAGGCGCGCTACGCCCGTCTCTATCCGCTCTTTCTGATCGGCAGCGTCTACGGCCTCGTTCAGTTGCTGCTGCACTGGCAGGCGGCAGGTGTCGGGCGGGCCGATCTTGCAGCAAGCATTGTCTCGACCGCCTTCATGCTGCCTTCACCAAGCTTTCTGACGCGGTCGGCTGGAGATGTCTTGGCGCTTTATCCGCTGAACGGCCCAGCCTGGTCGCTGTTCTGGGAACTGCTGGCCAATCTGGTATTCGCGCTTATACTGTTCCGGCTGAAAACGCGGAGCCTCATCCTCATCGCCGCCGCATCCCTGGCGCTGCTGATCGGCTCCGTCTTCCTGCACAAATCGCTCGACCTCGGCTGGGAATGGCACTCTGTGGACGGCGGCTTTGCCCGTGTCTTCTTCTCATTCACGCTGGGAATGATCATTTACAGGCTTCGAAACATCGCCATGCTCGGCCGCACGGTGAAAGGCTATGCCGCCCTGCTGCCGATTGCGGCGATTTTGATCCTGCTGTTTTTGCCCACCTATTCGCTGAAATATGCGCTTGTTTTCTGCATCCTGATCTCGCCGCTCATCGTCCTTGCCGGTACGATGCTCGAACTGCCGGAGAGGCTGCAACGGCCCGGCATCTTTCTCGGCTACCTCTCCTATCCGATCTACATGTGCCATCGCGGCTTTACCGAGATCTACGGGCACCTGATGCGCAATATCCACTTGCCGCAGCCGGTCCACATCGCGATCTATCTCGTCGCGATTTCCATCATTGCGCTTATCTCGGCCAAACTCGCGACCATGCTCGTCAAATATGCCTCCCCCTGGAAGGAGGCGCCCAGGAGCGTGGGCGCGACTTCGAGCCGGTAGCATTCGCGTTCACGTGTGGACGGCGGCAAGTGCGATGGCATCGGCAACTTCCTCACACCGCTCCGAGAGATTGGCGGTTGCGACTCGCAAATGGCTGCTGGGTAGGATCGAGAATTTGGCACCGGGATGCACTGCGATACCTCGGGCGGCAAGCGTCACCATCGCGAAAGGCTCCGACGAGACGGGAATCCAGGCGCATAATCCTTGTCCGTGCCGTGCATTGACGCCGCGCTCGCCGAGTGCATCGATGAGGCGCGCCCGGCGTTCTCGATAGATCTGCCGGGCATGATCGAGGCACGCCGCTGTCGCCGGATCGCGCAGCAGCCAGGCAGCCGCCCCCTGCAGAATACGGCTGGTCCAGCCGGAGCTGAAGCTGCGATAGGATTGGATCTGGTCGATGATCGCCCGCGAGCTCGACAAGACCGCGAGGCGCAAATCCGGCCCGTGCGTCTTCGAAAGCGACAGGATATGGATGACGCGATCGGGAAAGAGATGCCCCATGGAATGGCGCGGCGCTGTCGAAATATCGGCGATACCATCGTCTTCCACGATCAACGTGTCCTTGTTGCGAAGGATATCGGCGATCCTTGCCATACGTGCCGGACTCATGCTCTGCCCGGTGACGGAATGGATGCGCGGCTGAAAGATGAAAGCGACAGGACGATATTTCAGCGCCTCTTCCAGCGAAGACAGCAGCGGTCCCTCCTCATCGCATTTCACCGGAATGATGCGCGCACCCCTATCCTCGAGAATATCCAAGAGCCGCATGCCTGTGGGATTTTCGATCGCAACCGCAGCACCTGGCATGACTAGGGCGTTGATCAATGTGTAGACGGCATTATAGCCGCCATTGGTCGCCAGGAATGCCTCCGGCTCGTAGGGCCAGGTCTTCCTGACCTCGCGCTCCAGCTCCGGCAGGATGCGGCTGCGCTCGTAACTGTTGAGATTTTCGGCCGAGGCGCCATAGGCCATCGCCGCTTCCAGCTTCGGCAGGAGTTGGAGATCGGGCACGGCGGCCGTCAGGTTCAGGGCGCTACTGCCGTAATCGCCGACGCTTGCAAGCCGCGCCGGCTTGGCGACGAAGCGGTCACCGCTGACCCATGTGCCATTCCTGCCGCGTCCGCTGATGATCTTTTGGCGCCTGAGTTCGCTCCAGGCCTCCGACAGGGTCGCAGGACTTACACCAAGGACAAAGGCAAGGTCGCGGATCGGCGGCAGTTTGGTACCAACTGGCAGCGCGCCGGCGCGAATGAGTGCGCTCGTTTCAAGCGCGATGCCGCGAATGGTCCGATCGTTCAATTGTTCGGCAAACCATTTCGCGTCCCGCTCTTCGTTCATTTTCGTACCGCTTTTAATGTTCAATAACGTAATAACATTTGATCAACCTATATTGAACATTTACTCGTTGAGAAAACAAGTTTTCCAGCGAGTGAATTTCATGCCCCTTACTCTCCGCCTTGCCCTGCGTGATTGGGACTATATGACACCTTTGGTCCTGGGGGACGTCTCCTCTCCCAGGCTCGACATCAAGGTGGACCGGGTCGGCACGCTGGTCTTGCATGTCGGCAAGAGCGACGCCTATGACGCGGCCGAAACCTCCTTCAGCCGCTACACGCAGATGCGCATCGACGGCGACGAAAGCGTGGTCGGCATTCCGAACTTCATCATGCGGGGCTTCCGCCACCGCTGCGTCATCACCGCCAAGGAAAGCCCGATCACAAGCTTCGCCCAACTGGCTGGCAAACGTATCGGCGTCACTGGCTGGCGCGACTCCGGCAATACCTGGACACGCGCTGCGCTGCGCCGTGAAGGCGTCGGTGTCGAGGACGCCATGTGGTATGCCGGCCGCCTCACCGAAGCCCACCCGATCACCGATCGTCTCGACGGATTTGGCCGTCCCGGCCGCATTGAGGCGGCACCAGGCGAAAGGCCGATGGTTGACCTGCTGAAGGACGGCCTGCTCGATGCGATCTTCACGCCCTTCATGCCGGACGGCTATTTCGCCGGCAATTCCGGCTTCCGCCAGCTCCTGCCGGATTTTCGCTCAGCCGAACATCGCTATTTCGCCGATGTGGGCTATGTACCGGGCATGCACCTGATCGGTTTCAAGGCGGAATTCGTCGCCGAGCATCCCTGGGTGATGGCAGAACTGAGTGCGCTCATCGATGAATCGCAGCGCGTCTGGCTGAGCAGGCGGCGCAAATATGCCGACACGACGCCCTTCATGCTCGATGAGCTCTTGAAATCCGCGACAGAACTGCCGGAAGGCTGGGATGCCAGCGGTTTTGCGGCCAACCGCAGGATGATCGCCGATTTCGCTTCAGAATTGCATGTGCAGGGCATCCTGCCGCGGCTGATGACGCCGGAAGAGCTGTTTCCGTTCGATGTCGACGGCAGCAGGACAAGCGCTGCCTGACCATCACTTCAAATCAGAGACACAAAGCAAAAAGGGGAATGAACATGTCGCTGAAGAAAATGACCTACATCGCCCTGGCAAGCCTGATAATGTCGAGCGCCGCCTTCGCGGACGATGCGAGCTTGCCGAAGCTTTCGGTCAGCAAGGATCTGCAGGCCAAGCTGCCGGAAGCCATCCGCACATCGGGCAAGATGACATCAGTCAACAATGGCTCCTTCCCTCCCTATGAAATCGTCACCGGAACCAAGCTGACCGGTGCCAGCGCCGATCTGACCGACGCGATCGGCCAGGTGCTCGGGGTGAAGATCGAGCATGAGAGCGTCAGCGGCCTGCCCGCCATCCTCGCCGGCATCAATTCCGGGCGCTATCAGTTCGCCTTCGGCCCGATCGGCGATTTCAAGAGCCGCGAGGAAGCCAATGACTTCGTCGACTGGGTGCAGGAATATGTCGTCTTCGCCGTCCAGAAGGGCAATCCGAAGGCCATTACCTCGCTCGACAGCGCCTGCGGCCAGCGCATTGCCGTCATGGCCGGCGGATCGGCCGAAAAGGTGATCCAGGTGCAGGCTGAGAAGTGCAAGACCGACGGCAAGGGCGCGATCGAGGTCCAATCCTTCACCGACCAGCCGAGCTCGATCCTCGCGGTCCGCTCCAAGCGTTCCGACGCCTTCTTCTCCTCGCAGGCCCCGCTCACCTATTTCGTCTCGCAGGCAAACGGCCAACTCGAACTGACCGGCGTCGGCCAGAAGAACGGTTTCGAAGATCTCTATCAGGGTGCCGTCGTGCCAAAGGGTTCGCCGCTCGGGTCCGTTCTCAAGGATGCCGTCAAGATTTTGATTGATAACGGCACCTATGCCGCCATCATGAAGAAATGGGGCCTTGAGAACAACATGATCAAGGAGCCGGGTATCAATCTTGGCGGGACGCTGCCGAAATGAGTACCAATGCTAAAGATATCGCATCGCCATCAGGCGATGCGGCAGAGCGGGATGTGGCGAATGCCCATACACCGTTCCCGAAGGGTCGCGTCGCAGCCTGGGCCATTACGCTGGCAATCGCGGCCTATTGGGCCTGGTCGGTCGCCCACAACGAAAATTTCGGCTGGCATGTCGTCGCGCAGTATTTCCTCGACCCCGTCGTCATCGATGGCCTCTATGTTTCGCTTGGGCTGACTGTCGTCGCCATGGCCCTCGGCATCGCGCTCGGCCTGCTGCTGGCGATCGCCCGGCTGTCAAAGGATACGCTCGCAAGCTCGCTCGCCTCGCTCTACATCTGGTTCTTCCGCGGCACGCCGCTGCTCGTGCAGCTTATCTTCTGGTACAATCTCTCGACGCTCTTTCCGACGCTGTCGATCGGCATTCCTTTCGGCCCGACCTTCGTCAGCTGGGATACCAATTCCGTCATCAGCCCGATGACAGCAGCAATCGCCGGTCTTGCCCTGAACGAAGCCGCCTATATGGCCGAGATCATTCGCGGCGGCCTGCTTTCCGTCGACAGGGGCCAGTTCGAGACCGCTGAGGCCTTCGGCATGACAAGAATCCGGGCTCTGCGCCGCATCATCATCCCGCAGGCCATGCGCTCCATCGTGCCGCCGACCGGCAACCAGCTCATCAGCATGATCAAGGCGACCTCGCTCGTCAGCGTCATCGCCATGGCCGACCTGCTCTACTCGGTGCAGTCGATCTACAACCGCACCTTCGAAGTCATCCCGATGCTGCTCGTCGCGGTCATCTGGTATCTGCTGATTACCACGGTGCTGAATATCGGCCAGAGCTATATCGAGCGCTACTATGGCCGCGCCGACCGCCGCACCGGCGCGACGAAGGCCGTAAAGGACAGCCCGCCGGCGCTCGTGCCGGCACAGGAGGCGGGTCAATGAACGCTCCGATGAATACCCCCATGAACACTGTCGCCAACGTGCCGCCGTTGGTAAAGGCCCGCAACGTTCACAAGTCTTTCGAAAATGTCGAAGTACTGAAGGGTATCGACCTGGACGTGGCACCCGGCGAAGTCGTCGTCATCCTCGGTCCGTCCGGTTCCGGCAAGTCGACTTTCCTGCGATGCATCAATCATCTGGAATCGATCAATCGCGGTTCGATCGAAGTGGACGGCGAGCAGATCGGCTACAGACTGAACAAGGGCCGGCTGGTCAAACTGTCCAACCATGCAATCGCGCTGCAGCGGCGCAAGATCGGCATGGTGTTCCAGCAGTTCAACCTCTACCCGCATATGACGGCGCTGCAGAATGTCATCGAAGCACCGATCGGCATCCACGGCGAAAGCCGCAAACAGGCGACGGAGAATGCGCTGGCGCTGCTCGACCGCGTCGGTCTTTCGACAAAGGCGAACAACTACCCGCGGCAGCTTTCCGGCGGCCAGCAGCAGCGTGTGGCAATTGCGAGAGCACTGGCAATCAAGCCGAAGCTGATGCTGTTCGACGAGCCAACGTCGGCGCTCGACCCGGAGCTCGTCGGCGAGGTGCTTGCCACCATGCGCGATCTTGCCAGCCAGGGCCTGACGATGATCGTCGTCACCCACGAAATCGGCTTTGCCCGTGAAGCGGCCGACCGCGTCGTCTTCATGGACGGCGGCAAGATCGTCGAGCAGGGCAAGCCGGAGGATGTGATCGGCAATCCCCAGCATCCGCGCACCAGAAGCTTCCTGTCGCGCTTCATCTAGCGCGATACACGTATCATCAGTGACGCCCGCACGCTCTATGGCGGATGGCGGCTCAAGCGAACCATTGGAATAGCCATGACCCTCGACAACGATTTCGCCCGCCTCTCGGACTTCGAGCCGATGAAGGCCGAACTGACCGGCATCCGTCGACATCTGCATGCCAATCCCGAGCTTTCCTTCGAAGAGGCGGAAACCGCGCGTTTCGTCGCCGAGAAGCTGGAAGCCTGGGGTTATGAAGTCACGCGCGATGTCGGCGGCCATGGTGTCGTCGCGCGCATGACTGTTGGAGCCGGCAAGAAAAGCATCGCGATCCGCGCCGACATGGACGCATTGCCGATCACCGAGCAGACCGGCGCCGCCTATGCCAGCACGGTGCCGGGCAAGATGCATGCCTGCGGCCACGATGGACACACCACCATGTTGCTGGGAGCTGCGGAATATCTCGCCCGCACCCGCCGCTTCAACGGCACGGTAAACCTGATCTTTCAACCGGCCGAAGAGGCAGGCGCGGTCAGCGGCGCCCCCGCGATGATCAAGGATGGGCTGTTCGAACGTTTTCCCTTTGACGTCATTTACGGACTGCACAATCATCCCGGCGCGCCGGAAGGCACCTGGCTGCTGCGCTCCGGCCCGCTGATGGCGGCGGCGGATACGGTCGAAATCACCATCATCGGCAAGGGCGGCCATGCTTCGCGGCCGCATCTGACCATCGATCCCGTCGTCGTCGCCTGCAATCTCGTCGTCAGCCTGCAGACGATCGTTGCCCGCAGCATCGACCCGACACAGACGGCCGTCGTGACCGTCGGCGCCATCCACGCCGGCGAGGCTTCGAATGTCATTCCGGAGAGCGCAAAGTTGTTGCTCACCGTCCGCTCCTTCGACCCGAAGGTGCGTGAACTGCTCGAGGCCCGCATCCGCAAGCTGACGGCTTCCATCGCAGACGGCTACGGCGCCAGCGCCGAGATCGACTACGTCCACGGCCATCCGGTCGTCGTCAATTCGGAGAAGGAAACGGAATTCGCACGCATGGTCGCCGAAGAGCTCGTCGGCGCCGATAAGGTCACCACCTGCGGCCTGATCCCCGGCAGCGAAGATTTCTCCCATTATCTCGAACACAAGCCCGGCAGCTTTCTGCGTCTCGGCAACGGCTTGAATTCGGCCATCCTCCATAGCGCCAAGTATGATTTCGCCGATGAAAGCCTGACCGTCGGTGCGGCCATGTGGGCACGCCTGACCGAGCGCTATCTCGATGCCTGAAGGCGGCAAACGATACAATCAGCCCTGGCCATGAGCCAAGGCCGATCCGTTTTTAGGTTATGATGGGGGAGTGGAGTGCCGCGATCGGCTTCGCCGGAACTTCATCATCGGATGAACTCTGCACGGTCCGGTTTCCACCAACGGTTATTTGTCGAGGGATGCGCGGCTATCGGACGCGACCGGCGCCGCCTTTACAGGCCTCTCCGCGGACGTGCCGGTTTCCATCTGCGTGCTCTGAGCCTGCACCAGCCGCCATTCGTTTTCCAGGCGATCAATCACATACGTAGGAATTTCATCTCTTACGTTTTCAAACTCTTGCATCACGACCTCCATTGTCATGTATCCATGGCATGGCATGGAAGAGTTTCCTTGTAAATCAAGGCATTAAACAATTTAAACGATTAAAATATTTTCAATCGTTTGAAACATCGCCGTCTGTGGAAAAGGTGTGAATTGATTTCTGCTAGATCGTCAATCTCGGAGAAGCCTAGGCGATGGCAAGATGGCGCCTCGTGTGTGATCAAGATGTCAGTCTCGTGCCCCACCAGCGCATTAAAGTCTTCGGGAAAGATGGTTGACCTATGACGAAGCGGAAGTCGGTGCGCCGATACCGCCAAAGGGCGATTTGGCCGTGGCAAGTGCCTTCAGCTTTGGAAGCAGGGTTTCGACCTTTTTCGCGCCATAGCCCGTGCCGACCCTTCCCACATAGACCAGATGATCGTCACGATGGACGCCGACCAGCAATGAACGGAACTTGCCATTGGTGGTCGCATAGGCGCCGATCACCACTTCGTGGCCAGCCCGGCATTTCGATTTCGCCCAGGTCTCGGTGCGGCCAGACTGATAGGGCGCGTCGGCGCGCTTCGAGACGATGCCCTCCAGGGAGAGCTTGCACGCCCACCTCAGAACGGCATCGCCACCCGTCTCGGAATGCTCGACAAAGCGGATGCGCGTGTCACTGCCGGCCTCGGCAAGGAGCGCCTGCAGCCAGGCCTTTCGCTCGATAAGCGGCTGGGATCGAAGATCTTCGCCGCCGCCATAGAGCAGATCGAAGGCGAAATAGACGAGATCGCCGGTCTTGCCCTCGGAAAGGGCGGCCTGCAGGGCGGCGAAATTGGGTGCTCCATGGTCATCGAGAGCACATATTTCGCCGTCGACGATACAGTCCGGCAATGATGAGGCCGCATCGGCGATTTCCGGGTACTTGGCGGTCCAATCAAGACCTTTCCGCGTCTTGAGCGTGACCTCGCCATCGAGAACACGCATCTGGATGCGATAACCATCAAACTTGATTTCGTGGACCCAGCCCTCGCCTGCCGGCGGACGCTCAAGCGTTTCGCATAGCTGCGGAGCGACCGCTCGGCTCCGCCGTCTTCTGAAAGTCACGCTTCGATCGGTAGGACGATAATCTGTCGCTCGCCATCTTGGTTCCCGGCGGTTCGCGTTCTCGTTGGGGAAACGGTTACCCAGATCCAGTGCGAGAGGCATCTTGCTGCTGCCTAACTTCCTTCAGCAGTTTTTCCCGCGGGTCGTCGGCGATTTTCTTCCTGGTTGCTTCGATCTTTTCGTCAGTCACGTCGACCGGCTTTCCGCTGTCATCGGGAAAACCGCCGGCTGTCTGGCCGATCGAAGCGCCTTTCGGCCGATCATTCAAACCAGTGCTGATCTTTTTGCCTGCCATATCGGGTCTCCTTTTTCAGGAAACTCATCGGCAAGCGTTTTGTGCCAGCCCGGAGAATAAAATCGCCACGCACCGGCGCATGATGTCACACAGCCCAAGCCGCCCACCGGCCTCCAGCCTACTGCGTTCGCTCGAACCAATACAAATGAGGCGCGTTGTCCTTTGACAACAACGAGGAGACAACACAATGGACTGGAATCGCGTCGAAGGTAACTGGAAGCAGGTTAAGGGCAAGATCAAGGAGCAGTGGGGTAAGCTCACAGATGACGATCTTGATCAGATCGCGGGCAAGCGGGATCAGCTCGAAGGAAAGATCCAGGAACGCTACGGTATTCAGAAGGACCGTGTGCGGTCGGATGTCGACGAATGGTATGATCGCCAGGCCTGGTAAGCGAAAAGAGCGCCTTTCCAATCGATAGATTGGAAGTCTGTGCGTTTCGCCCGATGATAGGGGCTCCATCCAAGCATGGAGCCCTTGCTATTTCCGGAAACGCAGGGAGCCTCTCCTTCAGAGGCGAGTTCCAAAGGCCACGCCTTTACATAGACGCTATCCGCGCCGCTCGGATCGGCACTGCTTGAGGGACTGTCTTCGACGGCACCATGACGGCCGGCATCCCAGCCTCAAGACAAGCGGCCACGAACGCCTCGCGCGCAATGATGGCGGGTACGATGCCATTGAGCGCACGGCGACAGGTCTTTACTGCCCGATCGTGACGCTCACCATGGCGTAATGGCCATTCGTTTTCGAGAAAGTCGAGCGCATCATAGATGCCCGTGAAAGTGCGCTCCAATCCGCATTGGAGCCGGACCGTCACCGGCCGGGTCCATGGAACATCGTTGAGCGGCATTTTTTCCTCCTTTCGATGCCACACTGATCCTCTCCTACGGATGATATTGGAAGCGCGATCTGCAGCGTCAAGAGACAAACTCGTCGTCGACCGCAGTCGGCAAAGGTTAAGCTGCAGGCGACGAAGAATAGATAGGACGCAGACGATTTGCGCCGCAGCCGATCAGAAATGCGGAATGTGAAGAAGGTTGCTCTTGACCTTACGAGGTCCTCGGTCATGTATCCCTCTGGGAGGATACTAATATGTTGAAAGACGAGGAAGCCTCGACAATTCCTTATGCCCAGCTCGATCATCGCGGACGCCTTGACCGGGTCGATTTCCTCGCTGCAACCATCTCAAATCTCGCCTTCGACGACGCAGCGATGGCGATGCCCAGATCTCGCAGGACAACCTCGCGCTTGAGGCCAATGTCGAGCGCTCCTATGTCGGCTATCTCGAGCGCTGCAGCAAGAACCCGACTCTCGTGACGCTTGAGAAGATCGCGGACGCCTTGTCTTGCGATATCTCGGAGTTCTTCGTTCCGGTGGCCGACGATCTCGTCACCATGAAGCCGCTGAAGAGTGGACGGAAATCTTCGCGCAGCTGATATTCATGGCATCAGGTTGATTTTCAACGATCCAACAAAAATCGGTCAAGTTTGCCGTTCGGACACCCGGAAAACAACTTTTTGAACAAAACAGAGTCCACCCGCGGGGCCAATCCCGTCCTTTTATCGATCAACACCACCGAAAGCCTCTTGATTTCAAGCGTGATGGTGCGCGCCTCGTCATTCCGACAATATATCCATGAATCCAGCAGATAGAAGCCGTTCTGTATTGCCCATGCCGCAACACTTTGCGCCGTCATGACGTATCCTTATGCGGAAATGGCAGCGGTGTCTGCGCGTGCTCAAATCATTCCGCTACGCGATGAATATCTCCCTGCCAAGCATAAGATTGTACGAGGACTGTTGCATGTTAGACTCATGCCGACAATCAAGTCTCGGTCAACAGCAGGTTCTGGATGTTCGCATTACGCTTCCCAGAAGCAGGGAACGCTAATGGGCTTCGCAAGTTTGAGGCATCGCATCTTGCGGAACTGGAGAGAGATTTGGACCTACGCACCGTCCTTTTTGGACGTCGGCTCGCCAATCGCGAACATGAAGACAAGAGGCTGGGCTGGATCGAAGCGGTTCCTGCGATGGGCCTCGATGGGCTTGGATCGTCATCTTATGGGCCTGAAGCCGCGCTGACGGTTCTAATTCCCCTCGGCGCCAAGGGTCTCATTTATCTCGGCCCTGTGATGTGCTGCATTATCGCGCTGCTGGTCATTCTCTACTTCTCCTATCGGCAGACGCTCGCTGCCTATCCCACGAGCGGAGGAGCTTATGCCGTCGCCAAGGAAAATCTCGGCGAGTACCCGAGTCTCCTTGCTGCCGCGGCACTGATGATCGACTATGTCCTCAATGTCGCCGTTGGGGTTTCGGCCGGCGTGGGAGCGTTGGTATCGGCGATACCTTCGCTTCATCCCTATATCCTTCCGCTTTGTCTCGGTATCGTCGCAATCGTCATGATGGCAAACCTGAGGGGTACCAGTGAGGCCGGTTGGCTCTTTGCGCTGCCCGCCTACCTGTTCATCGCGTGCTTTCTTGGAGTCATCGGGTACGGCCTGATCCGGATCGTTTTTGAAGGTAATCCAGCGCCGGTCGTCTCGCCATCTTCTCTCGCGCCGCCTATGGCCACAGCCGGCATCTGGCTTCTCATGCATGCTTTTGCCAGCGGCTGCACCGCAATGACTGGCGTCGAAGCTGTGTCGAATGGAGTCGGATCCTTTAAAGAACCTGTCATCAGGAACGCCTACGTCACGCTGACAATTATCGTCGTCGTGCTCGGCCTCCTCTTGGGAGGAATCGCGCTGATTGCTACCTCTTTTGATATAGGAGCAATGGACCAGACCAAAGGCGGTTATCAGAGCGTCCTATCACAGCTCATTGGTGCGGTTGTTGGCTATAACGCATTCTACTACATCGCGATGTCAAGCCTGCTCTGCATCCTATGTTTATCGGCCAATACCAGTTTTGTCGGCTTTCCCCGGATCTGCCGCATGGTAGCGGCCGACGGCTATCTGCCGAAGGCATTCGCACAACCTGGCCGCAGGCTCGTGTTCACGGCCGGAATCCTCTTCCTGTCGGCGGTCGCTGCTCTCCTGTTGGTCGGTTTCGGCGGCATCACGGAAAGGTTGATCCCCCTCTTTGCAATCGGAGCGTTCCTGACCTTCACCATATCGCAGGTCGGTATGGTGGCGCATTGGCGTCGACAGGCGGGACCCCCCCGTGCGAAATTGGCGATGAACGCCATTGGTGCAGCCGCCACGGGTGCAGCGCTGATGGTTATTCTGGCCGCTAAATTCGCCGAAGGCGCCTGGATAACCCTGATCGCCGTGCCTCTAACGATCGGCGTGCTGAAGACGATCAAGAAATACTACGTCTCACTGGAAGACGAGTTACGCAAACCCGGTCCGATCGTCATCGAAGACGTCGAGCCGCCGACGGTGCTTGTCGTCACCGAAGAATGGAACCGGCTCAGCGAGCGCGCCATCAAATTCGCACTGACCCTCTCTCCTGACGTCGTGGCCGTTCACCTGATCCGCCTCGGCGGGCCTGGAATGGATGACACTGATCAGGCGCTGCGGGAAACATGGCGCAGGGAGGTTGAAGAGCCTGTTGCCGCGCGGGGCCTGAAGCCGCCCAGGTTGATGTTGATTCCAGCCCCTTATCGCAAACTCCATGAGCCGCTCCTGAAGCTTATCGAGAAGCTGGATGCAGAAGCACCGGAGCGGAAGGTGGCCGTCCTCATACCGGAGACGGTGAAGGACAAATGGTGGCAAAGAGTGCTGCACATGAACCGGGCCGGCAAACTGCGCGCCAAGCTTCTAAAGTTTGGCGGTCCGCGGCTGACGGTGGCGACTGTGCCTTGGCGGCTAGCGCAGGAAAAACCCGTGTGAGCGCAGGAACATATCCAGCCGCTGCCGCTCGTTTTCAGAGGAAAAGTTCATGAACATACAATGATCGAGCAGAGCTTTAACGTCGAGGCAAGCGCGCCTGTGTAACGATCGATAATTTGCATTGCCTGCCTTTAGCCGGATAATTGAAGACGCATTCAGCCGAGAGAACTTCTGCGCGCCCTTTCGGACGCACCTCCCATGATCCGACCAGCACATAGTCGAACCGGCGGTGGTAGTTCGATCGGCCGATGATATGTTCGGCACCCGTCTTCGCGTTTGGATTGGCCGACGTCCAGGTGTCGCCTCTTCCAGCTCCAGCAATTTCCCAAGCATCGTAATAGTATACGCTTCTGCCATCGAGCGATTGTCGGCCCGTGAGATAGCGGATGGAAGCCGCATCCGGGCCGGCATTGAGGTCGCCCGCGATTATGGTCGGCAAGTTTTGCCTGTGCCTGTTATCGAGATCGCTGATGGTCACGGCATGACGCTCGCGCGCTGCTTCGGCGGCCGGGCGCCAGGCGGCGGCGGTGCCGATGAAAAGAGTGCCGCCCGCATCTCCGAGATCCACGGTTGCCCCCAGCGTGGCCCACGGAACATCCGACGCCTGCGGTGTTCTAGGATCAAGCACTTCCATCATCTGATGCGGCCAGCGTGTTGCATCGCCGTGGCGCCATATCGATCAGCATAAGGCGGTGCAACAAATTGGATATCTTGCTGATGGATGACGTGCAGACCGAGGCCTTCTATCATCGTATCGAGGGTGTTTGCCTGCGGTGTTTGAACGACCCCCTGCAGAGCCAAAAAATCTGGTTTCAGGCGACGAAGCTCCTGATTGATTATCTTGTGTCTGCGGCCATCGCCTTCGGTATTCCAGACATTGAGCGTGATGATTCGAACACGCATGACTACCCCTCCGGCTGGTGTTACTCGAATGCATGCCGACCGGATAAGTTCCCTCAACGCGGCTGTTGATAGCTGCAGAGACTCAGAAGTGCCGACCTGGACGGAACATCGGGCGGTAACGAGGCGAGGCACGCGAAAATGCTCGGCGGCTCACGGTTACAACGCGCCAACCAAAACCAAGCTCAAGCCTGCGCCGCACCAATTTCGGTCACCAGTGGTATTGCAACCTCGATGACCCTCATGCCGTCGCTCGAGACCGGTGAACGCCCTTATTCGATTGATCATCCGCTCAGATGGAACAACTTGCGCGGATGGCGATTTCCCAGTCATGGCCAATGCGCGCTGTTATCTTGCGATCCCGATCGTTTTGACATTCTGGTCTCCGGCTGTCGCCACGGCGATAACCGCACAAGATGTGAATACCGCTTCCATTTCGTCCATACAGACCGAAGCGCCAAGCGCCAACCCGAAGAATCCTGACGCGGCGATCGTAAAACTCGAGATTTTGCTAGATCGGGCCGGCGCTTCACCGGGTGCGATTGACGGCTTTCGCGGCGAGAACCTCAACAAGGCAATTGCCGGATTTGGAGCTTTGCAAGGACTTCCCGTTGATGGAAAACCCGATGCCGCGGTGATTGGGCGGCTTGATGACCAAATCCCAGCCGTTCAGAGTTATTCAATAACAGCAGACGACGGGAAGGAACTCGTTCCGAACATCCCCAAGGACTATGCCTTGCAGGCAAAGATGCAGCATCTCGGTTATACCAGCATTGCCGAGAAATTGGCCGAACGTTTCCATATGAGCACCTCTCTCCTGAAGACACTCAATCCGACCGCTTCCTTCACTCCCGGCGAAACAATCTCGGTTGCGGTACCTGGCGCAGCAAAGAGCGGCACTGTGAAACGGATTGAAGTCCACAGAAAGTTTGGCCAGGTATCCGCATTTGCAGAAGACGGGTCTTTGCTGGCAGTCTACCCGGCCACGATCGGCAGCGAGGAATCACCTTCTCCTTCCGGCAGGCACAAGGTCAAAGGTGTCGCGCGTTTGCCGACATACACCTATAATCCGAAGATCAACTTTCAGCAGGGTCGCAATAAGAGGATATTAAAGCTGCCGAGCGGACCGAACAATCCCGTCGGTACAGTCTGGATCGATTTGACAGAACCGACTTACGGGATCCACGGAACGCCGGATCCAGAACTCATCGGTAAGGCCGGCTCTCATGGATGCGTCCGCCTGACAAACTGGGACGTAGAAGAGCTTGCAGGGATGGTTAAGCCGGGCGTAGTTGTTGAATTCCTCGACTGAACGTCAATCGGCATTCTCGTTGCCGGGGAAGGGCTCGCGATAGGAAACGGCTGGCTCTGCTTTCGGAACGCGCCTTCAGATACGTCATTGTTGAATCGTCCATTTGCGTATTCTTCTGCATGTTCGAAGCCGGCCAGGCAACGCTGGGAAAGACCGACGCCGCGAGCGTCGCGCTTGCGGT
>NZ_JAUQTZ010000091.1:0-24843 GCF_059803845.1 Rhizobium sp. UFLA01-1127
GTATGAGGGTGCGCGAAAGCGTGCCGCTGACGAGTTGCGCCATCTGTCGCTGGATGAGACCGGGCAAAGACCCGTCGATGAAGGCATGGCGGGCACCATAGCGCAGGACGACATCGAACTCGCAGTCCCTGAGCTGCTCGGGATGCGCGAAATTCAAAAGTTCGCATGCCTTGCGATTGACGACGAGAATGCGATTGTGAGCATCCAGCATGAACAGGCCGTGCGTCATGTTGTTGAGCGCGGTATCGAACCTGTCGGCGATCAAGGATATCTCGCGCGACGCAATGACATTCTTGTAGAGGAATTCGCGCACGCCGTTCGCCATCGCACGCGTCGTCAGCCCGAACGGAACGAGCATGATGGAAACGATTGCCTTGTAGAGCTGCTGCGACATGAGACAGGCGATGATGATCGGCAGGCAACAGGCAAGCGTCTGCAGGTCGATAGCCTTCTGCGAACCGTAGTTTCGGCCGACGATCGACACCATCGAAGCCATGGTGACGGCAATGCAGATGAATTCCGCCAGCGGATCCTGCACGATCAGGATAGCGTAGCCACTGCCGATACCAAGAATGGCTGCCGTCGCCGCCGCGCCGATAACATAGCGTGTTTCCCACTCGGCGATGTCGGCCCGCGTGAAACTGTGCTTGTCGGCCGCGTCGAACAGCCTGAACGAATACATGCGCAAGCAGAAAACGGCGCCGAAAGCGACGCAAAGCAGGAGATAGATATTCGCGCCTGTGCTCAGGAAAACGATGACATAAGTCAGAATGTGAACGAACACCCCCGTAAAAAGCGTTTTACGGTTTCCGAAAAGCGAACTGACGAACGACAGATAAACATCCGTCGGCACGGTGTCCGGGCTTGGAGGCTTCATTCAGACTTCCCCTGATGCGGCCGAGACCCTAGTGTAAACGTTTTAAAATTTGATTGCCCGAAATGAATGCATCTGGGCCGATTTTCCAATTATGCCGGTCACTTACGCCGAAATCAGGCTGCGATCCGCATCGTATTAGTGCAATTATCTTCAGTGAATTCTATCTGGGATATAATATCCGGATCGCCAGCAAACAAAGCAAGACATCGTGAAAGACTTATGAAATACGATCAAATCTTACCAGCGCGTTGCTGGATCATCATGAATGTATCAAAAGTATACTCGGAAAGCTGCATCCAAAGGTAAGCATCCTTCTTGTAAGCAACCTGATCCTCATAGATGCGCTTGAAATAGGCGTTGGACTTCGAGAGATCGGCATAAAGCCCATTGGCTGCCTGGAAACAGGCATCCATGATCTCCTGACTGAAGGGCCTGAGCGTCACGCCCTGCTGCACGATATCCTTCAGCGCCTGAGGATTTTTGACGTCGTATTTTGCCAGCATGTTGGTGTTGGCGAAGGCACAGGCGTCACTGAGGATCACCTGATAGTTCTTCGGCAATGCGTTCCATTTTTCCAGATTGAAGAAGGCGTGCACCACGGCACCGCCCTCCCACCAGCCCGGATAATAGTAGTATTTGGCGATCTTCTGCAGACCGAGCTTCAGATCGTCATAGGGGCCGACCCATTCGACCGCATCGATCGTGCCCTTGCTCAGCGCATCGTATATGCCATTGACCGGAATATCCTGCTGCGGCGCCACGCCGATTTTCTCGATCACCTTGCCGGCAAGGCCGGCGATGCGCATCTTCAACCCTTTGAGATCGTCAAGCGTGTTGATTTCCTTACGAAACCAGCCGCCCATCTGCGCGCCGGTATTGCCTGCGGGCAAGCCCAGTATGCCTTGCGTGGCATAGAATTCATTCATCAGCTTGTTGCCGTTGCCCTGATAGAACCAGGCGTTGGTGAGCCGGGCGTTGAGGCCGAACGGCAGTGCCGTGCCGATGGCATAGGTCGGGTCCTTTTGCCAGAAATAATAGGAGCAGGTATGGGCGGCATCGACAGCGCCGGCGCTCACCGCATCGGCAGCCTGGGCGCCGGGCACGATTTCGCCCGCCTCGTAGGTCTGGATGACGAAATTGCCGTTCGTCGCATCGGATACGCGCGCGGCGATATCCTCCGCACCGCCATAGACGGTGTCCAGGCTCTTGGGAAAGGAGGAGGTCATCTTCCAGGTGATCTTCGGATATTCCTGGGCAAGGGCCGGACTGGCAAGCGCGGACGCGGCGGCACCTGCGCCAACGGCCCCTGCCTGCCTTATGAAGGAACGGCGATCCATCGAATTCTCCCATACGGACGGCATTGCTGGGGAACGGTACGCTCCCCCGTCACGGCGCAAGCGATGGAACTAACCATGCCGCACACAGTCTTTCAAGCTTGCTCTGGCATCGCATTATGGCGATTCCTGTACATCGGCATGACGAGCCGGAACAAAGCCTTACGGAAATCGCTGCGCGTTGCCGGCCAAGCCCGATTCACGTAGACTGAGATCACGGACAAACCGCCCTCTGATTGACATCTTCGTCATCCAGGGATGACGGCAAATAGCAATTTAGCACCTTCCGGAGCCTTGAATGCCCAGACCGATCATCGCCATTCCCGCCGACGTCCGTGAGTTGGATGGCACGAGCTGGCATGCCGTGCAGCTCCAATATGTCCGCGCTGTCGTGAAAGCTGCGGGATTGATGGCGCTGATCGTTCCGGCGCTTGAGGACGGCAACGATGCGGATGCCATTCTGGATCGGGTCGACGGCCTGCTCGTCTCCGGTTCGGCGACCAATGTGCATCCATCCCTTTACGGAAAGGAAGCAAAAGACAGCGATGGCCCCTTCGATCCGGCGCGCGACGCCACATCCCTTCCGCTCATCCGCCGCACGATCGACCGCGCCATTCCGATGCTCGCCATCTGCCGCGGTATTCAGGAGCTGAATGTTGCCCTCGGCGGCACACTCGCCAGCGAAATCCAGGACCAGCCCGGCATATGGGATCACCGCAAGCCGCAGGATGCCGATCGCGACACGATGTATTCCATCCGCCAGAGCGTTTTCGTCAAGGAAGGCTCCTGCATCGCCCGTGTCATCGGCCCTGGCGAAGTGCGTGTCAACTCGCTGCATCGCCAGGCGATTGCCGATACGGCGCCGGGATTGCAGGTGGAAGCCCTGGCCGAGGACGGCACGATCGAGGCCGTCTCCGTCATCGGCGCCAAGACCTTTGCCGTCGGCGTGCAATGGCATCCGGAATATTGGGCCGAAACGGATTCATCGTCGCGCAAGCTCTTCGCCGCCTTCGGCGATGCCGTGCGCGATTATGCTGCAAGTAAGGAGCAGCTCGCCGCCGTTCCTTATCAGCAAAAAGCTGTGTAGTCAGCCGCGCGGCTTGATAGGCGTTTCCGGCACCGGCGTCACCGGCTCGCCCCTGGCGAACCATTCGATGATATTGTCGGCAACGAGATCGGCCATGGCATCGCGCGTCGGCACCGAAGCGGAGGCCACATGCGGCAGCAGCGAAACGTTGGCCAGGGAGAGATAGCCGGCTGGCACGTTCGGTTCGTCGTAGAAAACATCGAGGCCGGCAGCACCCAAGGTCCCATTGCCGAGGGCGGCGATCAGCGCATCGTCATCGACGGACCAGCCGCGCCCGACATTGATGAACACACCTTGCGGCCCGAGCGCCGACAGGATCTCGGCATTGATGACCTTATGCGTCTCAGGCGTCTTCGGCACGATGGAGATCAGCGTATCCACCGACTGCGCCATCTCCTTCAAGGTCGGATAATAGTCGTAAGGCAGCGCGTCGCGCGGCGAACGCGTATGATAGCCGATCTTCACCTTGAAGGGCTCCAGCCGCCTTGCGATCTCCAGGCCAATGCGGCCGAGACCGTTGATGCCGATACGTCGCCCCTTCATCGAAAAGGGCGAGAGCGGGAACGCTCCCTCCTTCGCCCAGCGCCCCTCGCGCAGCCAGGTCTCCGCCTTCGGAAACTGCCGCAGCGTGTTCAGCAGCAGGGCAATGGCGGTATCCGCCACCTCGTCGTTCAGAACGTCGGGCGTATTGGTGACGACAATACCCTTCGAGGCGGCATGCCTGACATCGACGCCGTCATAGCCGACGCCGAAATTGGCGATGACTTCGACATTCGGAAAGGCATCGATCCAGGCCGCATTCAAGCTGCCAGAGACGGCAATGCCGCGGATGCGGGCGGCTGTCTCGGCATCGACCCGCGGACCGTCATTGCGTTCGACGGAAACGATATCGAACTGCTTTCCGAGCCTTTCCAGGACACGCGGGTGTATCTTCCCCGGAACGAGGACGGCGACGCGGCTATCGGACATGGATATTTCCTCTTGCGATAAGGTTCGGTGCTACTGGCGAGCCTTGTAGGGCGCCGTCGATTGGCGAATGCGCATTTCCGGCTTGATAAGATGGATACCATCCGGTTCATGGCTTCCTGCCAGCCTATCCAAAAGCGCTCGCGCCGCAAGCCTTCCGACCTCGGCCTGACCATTCCAGACTGTCGTCAGCGCCGGCGTCGCAATCGCCGCCTCCTCCAGATCGTCATAGCCGGTGACCGAAATGTCCCGTCCGGGGACGAGACCGGCACGCGAAATGCCGTTCATGAGGCCGATGGCGACCAGATCGTTCCAGCAGACGGCAGCCGTCGGCTTTTGCGGCAGCGACAGAAAGTGCACAGCCGCCTCGAAACCGCCCTGCTTGGAGCGCGCGCCGGGAATGCGCAGGTTAGGATCGACCTCTATGCCGGCCTTGCGCAGCGCATTCACATAGCCCTGGTAGCGGTCGCGACCGGTCGAGGTCTGATCCGTACCGCCGATCATGGCGATCGACCGGTGGCCGAGGCTGATCAGATGATTGGTGGCAAGCGAGATTCCATAGCTGTCGTCGCCGCGAAAGGTCGGCAGGTCGAGCGCGTCGATCTGACGGGCCACGAGAATGGCCGGCATGCCGTTTTCTTCTGCCAGCTCGAAATCTTCCGGCGGCGTCCCGATCGCCGGCGACATGATGACGCCGTCGCCGCCGAGCTGCAGCAGCGTCTCGATGAAGGTTCGCTGCTTTTCGACCGAGTCGTAATGGTTGGAGAGAATGAAGGTGTGCCGGCTGCGGTCGAGCTCGCTTTCGATCGCCTTCAGGATTTCGCCGTAGAAGGGGTTCATGATGTCATGAACGACGACGCCGATAATGCCCGATCGCGATGTCCTGAGGCTCGCTGCGCGCCGATTGTAGATATATCCCAGAGCACGGGCCTGGTCCTTGATCTTCTCGCGGGTATTGACCGCAACCAATGGACTGTCGCGTAAGGCCAGAGATACAGTTGCCGTTGAAATGCCCAGCGTTTCCGCAATCGTAGAAAGCTTTATCTTTTGCGCCACGCGCTCCCTCCCCGTGAAACGCAGCCGTAAACTTATTCCGTTCGTTTTATGATTCCGGAATTTAAAATCTTTAATTAAAAGCTTTAATCACATCGCGCAACACGAATTCTCGGGGATTCTCAGAATTCATCTTCATCCTCGCCATCATCGCCGGCCTGAAGATTGTGCTCGATCGTCTTGAGCAGGCGCACGAGCGAGCGGATGTCTTTTTCGGAGAAGCCGCGGGTCGCCAGCTCATCGCAGCTCGCAGCCGAACTTTCGATCTCGGTGACGCTGTTTCGCCCGGCTTCGGTCAGATAGACCTTGGTCAGACGCGCATCCTCGGCATCCGGCCGCCGTTCGACGAAGCCTTGCGCCTCCATGCGCCCGATCGTCCGCGTCATCGTGGGCGCCTTGACGCCGAGCTTCTGCGCCAGCGTACCGGCGGGAAGCCCGTCATTCGCCGCCAGGGCGAGAATGACACCATCCTGCCCGGCATAGAGACCGCTTGCCGTCAGGCTGCGTGTCATCACCGTCCGCATGGATCGCGCCGCCTGCGTCAAAGCCGGCGACAGATCGGCAAGCGTGTAGTCGCGGTGATCCTTCTTTTTACCTGACTTACTTTTCTTCCCGACCTTGTTCTTCTTACCCATCGTGATTCCGTTGACCTTTTCGCCGATGTGTCATCACGCTATGACATTGCGCAGGTTATTGACATAAACAAGAGGCACATCCTCAGATGGCACATCCTTTGCCATGTTTCGATGACAATGATGAAACATTGACACCTCTGGAGCGAACCAGATGGATCGCCGTGCTGCCACTTGGCGCCCATGAGCAACATGGCCCGCATCTGCCCTTCGACACCGACACGCTGATTGCCGAGGGCATCGTCTCGCGCCTCAAGGCTGCGCTGCCCGCCGATCTGCCGGTCACATTCCTGGCGGCCGAGCCTGTCGGCTATTCCATCGAGCATGTGGATGTCGCCGGCTCGCGTACCCTCTCCTTCGACGAAGCCGTGAAACGCTGGCTCGGCATCGCGGAGCGGATGAACGATCTCGGCATCCGCAAATTCGTCCTGCTGAATGCCCACGGCGGCAACTCGCCGCTGCTGACCGTCGTCACGACGGAAGCGCGCGTGCGCTTCGACATGCTCGCGGTCGCGACCAGCTGGACCCGCTTCGGCATACCTGAAGGGCTGATCGCACCGGACGACAAGGCAATCGACATTCATGGCGGCGATATCGAGACATCGGTCATGCTCGCTCTCCATCCGGAGAAGGTCGATATGTCGAAGGCGGCAGATTTCCCGTCCCGCCAGTCCGAGTTCATCAGGGGCTTCAAGCATCTGCGCGCCTACGGCCCGCATGCGTTCGGCTGGAAGATGTCCGATCTGAATGAGCAGGGCGTCGCCGGCAACGCAGGCGCGGCGACGGCCGAAAAGGGCGAAAGACTGATTGCACACGCGGTCAAGGGCCTCGTCGAACTGCTTGAAGATGTCGATAAATTCGATCCAGCGACGCTGGCTCGATCCGGCGCCTGACCGCGCCGCCATAACCGATGTGATCTTATAACATATAAAAGCCTTTGAACTGACGCCGCCAACTCCTTATATGGAACGCGACACTTGTCCGCTCCCCGGGGCAACCTTCCCTATTTCGAGGCTCCCATGACCGAAACAGCCACGCAAAAGCCCGTTCCCGTCACCGTTCTCACCGGCTATCTCGGTGCCGGCAAGACGACGCTGCTCAACCGCATCCTGTCTGAAAACCACGGCAAGAAATACGCCGTCATCGTCAACGAGTTCGGCGAGATCGGCATCGACAACGATCTCATCGTCGAGTCGGACGAAGAAATCTACGAGATGAACAATGGCTGCGTCTGCTGCACCGTCCGCGGCGACCTGATCCGCGTGGTCGAAGGCCTGATGCGCCGCCCCGGCCGCTTCGACGGCATCATCGTTGAGACCACCGGACTTGCCGATCCGGTTCCCGTCGCCCAGACCTTCTTCATGGACGACGATGTCCGTGCCAAGACCGAACTCGATGCCGTCGTCGCGCTCGTCGATGCCAAGCACCTGCCGCTGCGTCTGAAGGACAGCCGCGAGGCCGAAGACCAGATCGCCTTTGCCGACGTCGTCGTCATCAACAAGTCCGATCTCGTCTCGCCGGAAGAGCTAGCCCAGATCGAGGACATCGTCCGCGCGATCAACCCGGCCGCCCGCGTCTACAAGACGACCCGCTCCGGCGTCGAGCTCGCACGCGTATTGAACCAGGGCGCCTTCAACCTGGAACGCGCCCTCGAAAACGACCCGCATTTCCTCGAGCACGGTCATGAGGATCATGTCTGCGGCCCGGATTGCGATCATCATCACGACCATGACCATGATCACGATCACCACCATCATCACGACCACGATCATCATGATCACGACCATCATCACCACGGCATGTCGCCGATCCACGACGTGACCGTTCAGTCGGTTTCGCTTCGCGGCGGCGAGATGAATGCCGAGCGTTTCTTCCCCTGGATCCAGAAGATCACGCAGATGCAAGGCCCGAACATCCTGCGCCTGAAGGGCATCATCGCCTTCAAGGACGATCCGGAACGCTACGTCGTTCAGGGCGTGCACATGATCATCGAAGGCGATCATCAGCGCCCATGGAAGGACGGCGAGAAGCATGAAAGCCGCCTCGTCTTCATCGGTCGCGAGCTCGACCGCGAAAAGCTGGAGGCCAGCTTCAAGGCGTGCGAGGCGTCCGCCTGATGCCGACTGTCGCTCCGCTTGATATCGACGGCCACGTTCTGGCCGTCGAATTTTTAGGTGATACCCCCTTCTTCGCCAGCGCCGCCGGCGCGATCCACCGCCTCGAAGGCGGCGAGAAGGTCACCGAAGCCCATCAGGGGATGCTGACCTGCATCCGCGATCCCTATAGCGACAGCCTGATTTCGGGCGGCGAGGACGGCAAGGTGCTGCGGATCGCATCCGACGGCAGCACGACGACGCTGGCCGAAGCGCCGCGCAAATGGATCGGCCAGCTTGCTGCCGGTCCGCAAGGCGCCGTCGCCTATTCCTATGGCAAGAGCACCTTTGTGCGCCTCGCCGACGGTACGACGAAAGAATTTGCCGAGGAGCGCACGGTCGAAGGCATCGCCTTTGCGCCCAAAGGCCTGCGCATCGCAGCCGCGCGCTACAACGGCGTGTCGCTGCACTGGGTCGGCATGAGCGCACAGCCGGTCAATCTGGAATGGAAGGGTGCCCATACGAGCGTCACCTTCTCGCCGGACGGCCAGTTCATCGTCACGACCATGCAGGAAAACGCCCTGCACGGCTGGAAGCTGGACACGAAGCCCGGCGCCGAAGCCCGCCATATGCGCATGACCGGCTATCCCGCCAAGGTGAAGTCGCTCTCCTGGTCCAACAAGGGCAAATGGCTTGCCTCGTCGGGCGCGCCCGCGGCGATCGTGTGGCCTTTCCAGGGCAAGGACGGCCCGATGGGCAAGGCGCCGCTCGAGCTCGGCACGCGCGCCAACATCATGGCGACTTCGGTAAAATTCCACCCCGCCGAGGATGTTCTTGCCATCGGCTTCATCGACGGTATGATTCTGGCGGTGCGCCTCGGCGACGCCAAGGAGGCGCTCCTCCGCCGGCCCGGCAAGGGTGCGATCACGTCGATGAGCTGGAGCAAGTCCGGCAAGTTGCTCGCCTTCGCTTCCGAAGCCGGCGACTGCGGTGTCGTCGATGTATCCGGTTAAAGCAATTCCAGGAAAAGTGCGCAGCGGTTTTCCGTCCGGGATTGCGTGAAAGCAAAGAGATTGGAACAGTTCGAAGCTTCCGTGAGCCGAACTGTTCCAAGCAGAAAGACAGGATCATGCCCCAGTCAGGAACGGCAATCGCTGGAAATGCATCTGCCCCAGCCGAAAACGTCTGGGACGCAATCCGTTGCGAAGCTGTCGAACTGGCGGCGCGCGAGCCGACGCTTGCGCCGCTGCTGCAGGCACAATTGCTTGCCGGAAGCTCCGATGCCGAAAGCCTTGCCAACGTACTGGCGGCACGGCTCTGCGTTGTCAGGGTCGAGCATGGTGACCTGCTTTCGCTGTTGTCCGACGTACTGACGCGAAATCCCGCAATCCTGCAGGCAACCGAAGCGGATCTTGTCGCGGTGCGCACCCGCGACCCCGCGTGCAAGACCTACCTGCATGCGCTCTTGAATCTGAAGGGCTTCCACGCCCTGCAGACGCACCGCATCGCCCATGCACTCTGGATGGAAGGCCGCACGGAAATTGCGAGCTGGCTTTCCAACCTTGTCTCGTTGGTCTTCGGTCCGGATATCCATCCGGCCGCGAAGATCGGCACCTCGATCATGCTCGACCACGGCTCCGGCATCGTCATCGGCGAAACCGCCGTCGTCGAGGATGAGGTGTCAATCCTGCAGAACGTGACGCTCGGGGGCACCGGCAAGGAAAGCGGCGACCGCCATCCAAAGATCCGCCACGGCGTGATGATCGGCGCCGGCGCCAAGATCCTCGGCAATATCGAAGTCGGCGCCTACAGCAAAGTCGCTGCCGGCAGCGTCGTTGTGAAGGCCGTTCCCCCGCATTGCACCGTCGCAGGCGTTCCGGCCACGGTCGTCCGCATTCATCGCGCTGATGAAATTCCGGCCGAAATGATGGACCAGAATATCTAACCGTCCTATTTGGTGACGGGCCGCCCGTGACATAAGGCGGCATCGCCATTTTTCCCGCCAGACGCTCTCCATCGGTCATCGGCCGTCACCGCAGAATCGTCCTTTGTCGCCCCTGTGCTCGACAGAAGCGAAATCCTTTCACCGCGCCCTTCATGGAACTGTCATACTCCATTGATAGCTCGAAAGGGTTCTCTATGTCCGGCGTGGCGCAAATGCGCCGGAGCAATGCCCCCACTCGAAGAGGATATGACGATGACCCGTTTTTCACGTCGCGTTGCCCTTGCAACCGGCAGCGCGCTCAGCCTTGTTTTGCTCTGTTCCACCACCGGTGCCGCTGATTTAAGCCCGGCGCCGAATACCGCGACACCGATCAAGCATCTTGTCGTTATTTTCCAGGAAAACGTTTCCTTCGACCATTATTTCGCGACCTACCCCAAAGCCGCAAATGTCGATGGCGAACCGGCATTCAAGGTCGCCGACAACACGCCGACCGACATCAATACGCTCGCCCATGCCGGGCTCATCGACAACAACCCGAACAAGACGAATACCGCAAACGGCGCCGATGCTGCGGCACCCTTCCGGCTCGACCGGACGCAGGCCGCGACTCAGTCGCAGAACCACGGCTATACCGCCGAGCAAGCCGCCTACAACAACTTCGCCATGGACTTCTTCCCGGCCAATACCGGCCGTGGCACCAAGGGAGCCGCCGGCGCTTTCGGCACCAAAGGTCAGGTCATGGGCTATTATGACGGCAACACCGTCACGGCGCTCTGGAACTACGCCCAGCACTACGCAATGAGCGATAATTCCTTCTCCACCAATTTCGGCCCCTCCACCCCCGGCGCGCTGAACCTGATTTCCGGCCAGACCAATGGCGCGATCCTGCCGCCTGGCTACACGCTGGAAAGCGACGGCACCTATTCCAAGGGCCGTATCGTGCCCGACGGCAATGGCGGCTGGACCGCGATCAGCGACTTCGATCCGACAGGCGACGTCTGCTCCATCGGCCAGACGGCATTGATGTACGGCAAGAACATCGGCGACATGCTGAACGAACACAAGATCACCTGGGGCTTCTTCGAGGGCGGCTTCGACCTCTCGCTGACCAACCCCGACGGCACGACCGGCTGCAAGCGCGCGACAACGTCGACGGTCACCAAGGTCAACTACACGGACTACATTCCGCATCACCAGCCGTTCCAATACTATGCTTCGACCGCCAATCCGACGCACGCGCGCCCGTCCTCCGTGGCGGCGATCGGCACGACGGATGCGGCAAACCATCAGTACGACATGACCGACTTCTATGCGGCGCTGAAGAACGGCAACATGCCCACGATCAGCTTCCTGAAGGCGCCCGCCTATCAGGATGGCCATGCCGGCTATTCCGATCCGCTCGACGAACAGGAATTCGTGACCGAGGTGGTCAACACCGTACAGAATTCGCCGGATTGGAAGGACACCGCGATCGTCGTCCTCTACGACGATTCCGACGGCTGGTATGATCATGCCCATGCGGTCGTCAATCCGTCGAAGCTCCCGATCAAGGGCTATGACGTGCTGAGCGGCGACAGCTGCTCCACCGGCACGGCGCTGCCAGGCGTCAACGGCCTGCCGGCACAGGGACGCTGCGGCTACGGCACGCGCCAGCCGCTGCTCGTCATCTCGCCCTACGCCAAGGTCAACTTCGTCGACCACACGCTGACCGACCAGACCTCCGTCTTGCGTTTCATCGAGGATAACTGGATGGCCGGCGCCCGCCTCGGCGGCGGCTCCTTCGATGTGCTCTCGGGCTCGCTGAACAACATGTTCGACTGGTCCAAGGGCGACGCACCGAAGCTGATTCTCGACCCGAAGACCGGCAACCAGGCATCGTAAAGCCGGAAGGGAGACGGAAATGCGCGTGCAGATCAACCACCGTCTCCTGCCGCTCATTGCACTCGCGGGCCTCTCGCTCGCGGGTGCGGCTGTGGGCATGGCAAGTGAGCCGGCGGCGAACGCCACGATGACGGACGGTTATGACGGCCAGGCGCCGCTGAGCGCGGTGGCGCAGCTCGGCAAGAAGCTGTTCTTCGATCCGTCGCTCTCCGGCGGCGGCCAGATGTCGTGCGCGACTTGCCACGACCCTGCCAACCACTATGCGCCCGCCAACGGCCTCGCCGTACAGCTCGGCGGCTTGCACCTCGATCAGCCGGGTATCCGCGCAGTGCCCAGCCTCGCCTACAAGATGTCGACGCCCTCCTTCTCGATCGGCGAGGAAAGTGCTGCCGACGAGTCCGCGGAAGCCTCGCCGATGACGGAGGCCTCCGGCGTGGCCCTCGCCAATGCTCCCGCTGCCGTCGCCGGCCCGCTGACTGCCCAAGCCGTCGCAAAGGCCGATGCGGCCGCCGCCAATCTCGTGCCGCAGGGCGGCATGTTCTGGGATGGGCGTGTCGATTCGCTGGAAGAACAGGCCCTGCAGCCAATGATCTCGCCCTTCGAAATGGCGAATGCCGATGCGGCCACGGTCTATGCCAAGCTGAAGAAAGGTTATGGCAAGGAGATTTCGGCACTTTTCGGCGACAACATCGCCAACGATCAGGACATGATGATCTCCGAGATCGGCTTTGCGCTTGCGCGCTATCAGATCGAGGAGCGCTCCTTCCATCCCTATACCAGCAAGTATGACGACTATCTGCGCGGCAAGGCGATCCTGACGGATGCGGAAGACAGGGGCTTGAAGCTGTTCGACGATCCCAACAAGGGCAATTGCGCCTCCTGCCATCTCGACAAGATGACCGGCGACGGACAGATGCCGAATTTCACCGATTTCGAATTCGAGGCGCTCGGTGCGCCACGCAATCCGGCCATTCCAGCCAATGCCGATGCGCACTATTACGACACCGGCATTTGCGGCCCGCTGCGCAACGACACCTATTCCACCCAGCAGCAGAATTGCGGGCTGTTCAAGACGCCGACGCTGCGCAATGTCGCCACGCGCCACGTTTTCTTCCACAATGGCGTCTACCGCACGCTGGAGGATGTGACGCGCTTCTACGTCAAGCGCGACACCAGTCCGGAGGAGATCTATCCGAAGGATGCGAGCGGCAAAGTGCTGAAATACGATGACCTGCCGTCGCAATATCAAGCCAATATCGACGTGATCGATGCGCCGATGAACCGCAAGCTCGGCGATGCCCCTGCCCTGAACGATGCCGAGATCGCCGATATCGTGACCTTCCTGAAAACCCTGACGGATGGCTACGATCCGGCGAAAGATGGCGTGAAGGCGGCCAAATAAAAAACCTCCGGCCAAATGGGCGGAGGTTTTTGGTATTTCAGGACCGCTCGTGCACTTTACGCAGCCTTAGATATCGGCGGCTGGGCGAGCTTGCGGCCGCTAGCGACGATCATGCCGGCAGCACTATCCAGCCAGCCATCCTTCAGCTCAAGAGCGAGGAACCGATCGCGCTGGAACGGACCCGGCATGACAAGGTGGCGGGTCTTGGACGCAAAGAAGCCGAAACGCTCGTAGTAAGGCGCGTCTCCGACGAGCAGGATAGCGCCGTGGCCGCGCTTCTTGGCTTCCATGATGGCGGCGCGCATCAGCGCCGAGCCGATGCCCTTGCCTTCATAGGCGGGATCGATCGCCAGCGGGCCGAGCAGCAGCGCTTCGACCGGGCGGGTCTCACGATCGACGCCGGCTTCGATGTTCCAAAGACGAACGGTGCCGATGACATGGCCGGCACGATCACGCGCGACCAGTGCCAGGCCGTCGGCCGGAACGCGACCCTGGCGCAGTTTTTCCGACGACTTCTTGCGGCGGTCGGGACCCATGGCGCGATCCAGCAGGTTTTCGCGCGCAACGACATCGCCTGCATTTTCCAGGTCGAGGGTGAAAGTGGACGGCGCAAAGAATGCGCGGACAGAATCAAGAACAGCGGCCATATCGGCCTCCCGTGCCCAATACCGTTATCAGCGGTGGTGACGAACTATTGTGAGGGTGCCGCCCCGGCTGGCTACGGGGGCAGCTTTGTCAGACCTCAGCTTCAGCTGAGATTTTTCTCTTGGCATGATCTGATCCGAAAACCGCTTCGCACTTTTCGGGATACATGCCTTAGATAATGTAGGCCTTCAGCGGGTCGAAACCGTTGAATGCCACAGCCGAGTAGGTCGTGGTGTAGGCGCCGGTGCCTTCGATCAGGACCTCGTCGCCGATGGTGAGCGACACCGGCAGCGGATAGAGGTTCTTCTCATAGAGCACGTCGGCCGAATCGCAGGTCGGGCCGGCAATGACGCAGGGCTCCATTTCGTCGCCGTCGCGCGTCGTGCGGATCGGGTAGCGGATCGCCTCGTCCATGGTTTCGGCGAGACCGCCGAACTTGCCGATGTCGAGGAACACCCAGCGAGCGGTATCGTTATCCGACTTCTTCGAAATCAGGACGACTTCAGCCTTGATCACGCCGGCATTGCCGACCATGCCGCGGCCCGGCTCGATGATCGTGTGCGGGATCTGGTTGCCGAAATGGGCGCGCAGGGACGCAAAGATCGCCTTGCCATAGGCTTCGGCCGAGGGGACGTCGCGCAGGTACTTGGTCGGGAAACCGCCGCCCATGTTGACCATCTGCAGATGGATGCCCTGCTTGGCGAGCGAGACGAAGACGCGCTTGGCATCGGCAAGAGCATCGTCCCAGGCATCGACCTTGGTCATCTGCGAGCCGACGTGGAAGGACACGCCATAGGATTCCAAGCCCCGCTGATGGGCATAGACGAGAACGTCGACGGCCATCTGCGGGACGCAGCCGAACTTGCGCGACAGCGGCCATTCCGCACCTTCGCCATCCGTCAGCACGCGGCAGAACACGCGGGCGCCGGGAGCGGCACGGGAAATCTTCTCGACTTCCTCGTGGCTGTCGACGGCGAAGAGGTTGATACCGAGTGCATGCGCACGGGCGATATCGCGCTCCTTCTTGATGGTGTTGCCGTAGGAGATACGCTGTGCGGTCGCGCCGGCGTCGAGCGCCATTTCGATTTCGGCGACGGACGCGCAATCGAAGTTGGAGCCGAGGCTTGCGAGCAGGCGCAGCACTTCCGGAGCCGGGTTGGCCTTGACGGCATAGTAGATTGCGCTGTCCGGCATGGCATGACGGAAGGCATGAAAATTGTCGCGGACGACGTCGAGATCGACCACCAGGCAAGGACCGTCCGGACGTCGGGTAGCGAGGAAATCGCGAATACGTTGCGTGGTCATGTCAATTCCCTTTCAATTCCAAAGGCTCCGGGGAAAACCCAGAGGACAAAGGGCGACGCTCACTCGCTCAGGAACCAGCCGGTGGAGACCCCGGTACCATGCAAATGCGCGAAGCGCGGATGATGAACCAGTGCCGCAAGCGGCGCTAATTCGCTTTGTCTGCCATGGATTGGAGGGAATATCCCAACCGCACTTCCGGCAATGAAGGTGTGCCTCTTCAGTATCCCCGGCTGATGGAAAGCCGGGAGAGAACAAAAAGGCCCGCACCGTCGTTGCTTCAGATGTCCTCGCATTTTTCGGTTGGCCGAAATAGCGACTGGAGGGGTTAGTTCCAGGTACCTTACCGATTTTCTCACCACATCGAGGATCGGCGGACACCCACGGGCACGTGCGACTTTGGGCTGTTCGGGAAATAGGAATATTCACCGTAATAATCAAGAATTTTTTTCAGCCATGCCCGAAAAAAATAATTGAACAAAGCAAGGCATTTTGTTCAACATCCGGAAACAGTTAGCGGGAGGCTTCACCATGGATACTTTGACCCGGATTCGCGCCTTTATCGACGTGGTCGAGGCCGAGGGATTTTCGGCGGCCGCGCGCAAGACCGGGCGCTCCAAGGCGCTGCTGTCAAAATATGTCCGCGAGCTGGAAGACGAACTCGGCGCGCTGCTCTTAAACCGCACGACGCGCCAGTTCTCCATGACCGAGGCCGGTCACACCTATTACCGCACCGCTTCTGACATCCTGAAGGAGATCGACAATCTTGCCGACCTCGTGCGCGAAAACAACCAGCAGCTCAAAGGTCGGCTGCGCATTTCGGTGCCGCGTACCTTCGTCGACGCCGAGGTCGGACAATCGCTGATCGACTTCGCCAAGGAAAATCCCGACCTGGCACTGGAGATCGCGGCCGACGACCGCTTCGTCGATCTGATCGAGGAAGGCTTCGATGTCGCCGTGCGCATCACCAAGCTCGAAGATTCGGGCATGATTGCCCGCAAGATCTCGGACTTCCGCGTTCATCTCTGCGCGACGCAGGAATTCCTCGATCGTTATCCGGCGCTGGAACATCCGACCGACCTGACGCGTGTCCCATTCATCATCGACACCAACACCCGCTCGCAAGGCAGCGTTCGCTTCGTGGATGCCGACAGCACCGTCTTCAACGTTGCCATCAACGGCACGCTCGAAGTCAACAGCCCGCATGCGACACTGCGGGCAGCGCTGGCCGGCCTCGGCATTGCGGTCGTTCCGGATTTCATCGGCCGCAAGGCGATCGAAAGCGGGCAGTTGCTGACGCTGTTCAACGATTACCTGCCGACCGATCGCGGCATCTATGCCGTTTATCCGCACCGCCGCTATCTCCCCGCAAAGGTGCGCATCTTTGTGGACTACCTGCACAACTGGTTCCGCAAGAACGGCTGAACACTCCGGCTGTTGAAACCAGCGAGGCTTGCGGCGATTGCCTATGTCCCGCATGGTCAATGGAAGAAATGTGTCCAACTCTGTCTCGGTTGAAATTTCTCCCCGCGCCCTGTCAAAATCGCGCCGGTTCAAACGTCACTGCTGCAGCGGGCACTGAAGCTCCGCGTAACCCGAGAAAGGAACGCGTCATGCAATATATGCTATTGGTGTATTGGAACGAAGCCGAACACAAGAATGCTACAAAAGAGCAGAAGGCCGAGACGTTTGCGGCCTACGCTGCCTACACGGAAGTGTTGAAAAAGGCCGGAGCGTTCCTGGCAGGCAGTGGATTGCAGGATTCCTCGGCGGCAACCGTGGTGCGTGCGCCGGATGGCAAGCCCTCGGTTCTCAACGGCCCCTATATCGAGAGCAAAGAGCAGTTGGGCGGCTATTACCTCATCGAGGCGACTGATCTCGACAGCGCCGTCGTCTGGGCAGCCCGTTGTCCGGGCGCTCAGCACGACACGGTGGAGGTTCGCCCTCTCATGGTCTACTGACGCCATGTCGGGAGAAGACGACCAGCCTGCCATTAAGGCTGCCGAGGCGGTTGCGCGCCGAAGCTATGGCAAACTGGTCGCCATTCTCGCGGCGCGCACGCGCGATGTGGCTGGCGCCGAAGACGCCTTGTCGGATGCTTTTGCCTCTGCTCTGGCCGATTGGCCTATCAATGGCGCGCCGCATAGCCCCGAGGCTTGGCTGCTTGCCGTTGCCCGGCGCAGGATGATCGACGCCATCAGACGCGGACGGGTCAGCGCCGCCGCCTCCGAACATCTTCGGCTCATGGCGGAGGAGTTGGAGGCAACCGCCAGCCAGGCACCAGAAATTCCCGACGAGCGCCTTGCTTTGATGTTCGCTTGCGCACATCCGGCAATAGAGCCTGGGATCAGGGCGCCGCTAATCCTACAGACGATCCTCGGGTTTGACGCACAGACAATCGGTTCCGCCTTCCTGGTCTCGCCCGCGGCAATGGGCCAAAGACTGGCGCGGGCCAAAAACAGGATTCGACGCGCCAAGATTCCTTTGCGGGTGCCCGGCAAGGCAGACATGCGCAGGCGCCTTGGCGCAGTCCTGGAGGCGGTCTACGCGGCCTATACGGAAGGCTGGAGTGATCCGGCCGGCGCCGATGCGAGCTTACGTAACCTGGCTGAGGAGGCGATTTGGCTCGGCCGGCTGATTGTCGCGCTCTTACCAAAGGAGGCCGAAGCACTCGGCTTGCTTGCGCTGATGCTTTATTCACATGCTCGGCTTGGCGCCCGGCGCAGTTCGGCCGGCGAATTCGTACCGCTGGCCAATCAGGATCCTGCTCTTTGGGACGAAGGGTTGATCGACGAAGCTGAGAGGTTGCTTATTCACGCCAGTGCATTTGACGCCTTCGGCCGCTATCAATTGGAAGCGGCAATCCAATCGGCTCATGTCGCGCGACGCCGAACAGGCCAGACCGACTGGGTGGCGATCGAACATCTCTATGATGGCCTCTGCGCAATTACCGGCTCGCCGGTGGCGGCCATCAATCGCGCGATCGCCGTGGCGCAGACGCGCGGCGCGGCCGCAGGGCTGGCGGCACTGCCGCCGCTAGGCCCCGGCAGCCGGCTTATAGAGTATCAACCCTATTGGGCAGCGCGAGCCGAACTTCATACGAGGGCAGGAGAAATGATGGCGGCACGCGAGGCCTATGACCAAGCGATTGCGCTGGAAATAGATCCTGCGGTCCGCCGCTTCTTGCAAAAACGACGGGCGGAAAGCTTGGCGCCCGCTAACCCCGAGAAGCGTCAGGCGAGGAAAGATCCTAACAAACAATCTTGCATTGAGTGACCCCAATACTTACGCGCTCGTCAGGTTAGCGCATCGGCGGATTTGTTCTTCGTAAAATGAAACTCTTCTTCTTGGCAGGTATTGCGAGATCAAATATTTGAATGAATCGCCTTGAATTGGTTTTGATACCGGTTCCGCCGACCGGTCCCAATTCCGTCTCATTTCCTGACCAGAAACGAAGTGAATCAATGCTCACGAAACATATCGGACGCATGAGAAAATCCATGATCGCTCACGCCGTCGCGCTCGCCGGCGGCCTGCTGCTTGCGCCGGCCATCGCGTCGGCGCATCCGCATATTTTCGTGGAGGCCCGTCTGGAAGTGCTCGCTGGCCCTGACGGCAATGTGCAGGAGCTGCGCAACGTCTGGCGCTTCGACGAAGTATTCTCGTCCTCCGTCCTGATGGATTTCGACAAGAACACCAATCTGAAGCTCGATCCTGACGAGCTGAAGGAAGTCGGTAAGACCGTGCGCGAGTCTCTGGCCGACTACGATTACTATGCCAACCTGACGCTGAACGGCAAAGTGATCAAGGTCAACAAACCTGACGTCATCAATGTCGACTTCCGCGACGGTCAGCTCCTGATGTTCTTCGCTGTCAAACCGTCCGAGCCGATGCCGCTCACCAAGGGCAACAAGCTGAGCTTCGGCATTTACGACGCAACGCTCTACACCTCCATCGATTTCCCGAGCGACAAGGAGCTGGCGACGGAGGGCGATGCCTTCAAGAGCTGCACGCAGAAGGTGGTCCGACCCAATCCGGACGAGGTCATTGCCGAGAACAGATCGACGCTGACGGATGCGTTCTTCAACGATCCGACGGGAACGACCATGTCGAAACTCTTCGCAACGCGGATAGATGTCCAATGCTGATTTCGAGGTTAAGGAAGCTTATACCGGCCGCGGCTGTCGCCCTTCTGGCGGCAGCCGGTCTCGCCCATGCCGCCGGCTCGCCGCTCGGTATCGGCACGGCCGAGCCGAGCTTTCAGCCGATGGGCGGGCCGCTCGCGCCGATCTTTCTCTACGTGAATTACGAGCAGCAGGCTTTCTATCGGGCGCTCACCAAATCCATCGAAGCCATGCGCCAGGACCCCTGGCAGCTCTGGACGCTGATCGGCCTTTCCTTCGCCTATGGTATCTTCCACGCCGCCGGTCCCGGCCACGGCAAGGCTGTCATCTCCTCCTACATGGTCGCCAATGAGATCGAGCTGAAGCGTGGCGTTGCCATCTCCTTCGTCTCCGCCCTCATTCAGGGACTCGTCGCAGTCCTTGTCGTCGGCGCCGCCTATTTCGTCCTGCGCGGTTCGGGCATCACCATGACGATGGCGACCAACGCCATGGAGATCACCAGCTTCGTCATGGTCATCCTGTTCGGCAGCTGGCTCTTGTTCCGCAAGCTGCGGGCGATGATGCAAGGCCGGGTGCAGCGCCAGAAAATGCAGCTCGCGACATCGGCGGGGCCAATCAGCCTCTCGCTTTTCGAAGGAGCGGCGACGGGCACGGATTCGGCGAGACGTTTTACGCGCAGCAGCGCCGCGATACCCGCTGCCGGCAGCTATCAATGCTACGATCCCGCCCATACGACGGGAGATGGGGCCTACTGCGAGGCTTGCGGTCACGCCCATCTTCCCGATCCGAAGATGCTGTCGAACGAAAAGTTCAGCGCCCGCGAAGCGTGGTCCGCCATCGCCGCCGTCGGCCTGCGGCCATGCTCCGGCGCACTGCTGGTCATGACTTTTTCGATGCTGAACGGGCTCTATCTCGGCGGCCTATTATCGGTCCTCGCCATGTCGATCGGCACGGCGCTCACCGTCTCGATGCTTGCCATCATCGCGGTCTTCGCAAAAGGTACCGCCGTCCGTTTCACCGGCAGGGGCTCGAGACTTTCGGTTTGGGTCGGCAACGGCATCGAGATCCTCGGCGCACTGCTCGTTATCTGCACGGGCGTCATCCTGCTCGGCGCCTCGCTGCAGAACTGAGCGATTTCCGGGAGTTCGGGCGATCCTTACGCCAGAGCCTATCGCCCGTTGCGCCGCTGATAGCGCGCCCGAAGCCAGAATACGAAGAAGAACGCCAGGATGACGAGTACGCCGAAGCCGGTGCCGAGCCATGGCGAAATCGAGCCGAGCCAGACGATGACATTCGGCATCAGGTAAAGCACGACTGTCGCAACCAGCAAAATGATACCGGCTGCAATCGCCGCCGAGCGGGTCTCGCTTTTCTTATCCGTCAATGTAGCCATCCCTGACGCCCTGACATGAGTTTCGGCGAAGGCTTAAAGCGCGACGCGATCCTTCAGATTCGCTCCCTGCGCCTTAAGCTCTTGATTTTACGCATGTCGCGCAAAATCGCTGCGCGCTTTTGCGCGACATGCTTTAGGCCAGCTGCCGAGGAAAGGCAACCGGCCCTATCCGTCAGAGCTGAACTTTGGCGCCCGCAACAGTCGCCTCGATATGATCGACCAGCGCGTCAGCGAGACCAAGCCGTCCGGCCAAGAGATCGAGATAGCCGCGCTCGGCTCGCGAATCCGGCTCGATCGCCAGCCGCGATGCGGTATAGACCTGCACCCGCTGCTCCTCGCTCTTTGCCGAGGCGACGATGGCATCGAGATCGACGGGATTGGCAAGCTCACGCTGGAAGAAGGCTTCCGCCTCCGACCCGACTCCGGCCTCCTGTACCTTCCCGAGAATGCGCTGGCGCTCCGTATCGTCGATATGGCCGTCGGCGCGGGCAGCCGCGATCATCGCCCGGACGAGGGAAAGCGTAAAATCATTGCTCGCAACGGCCGGCGCCGTGCTGAAACCGGAATCCGTCGGAGGCGGCAGGAACTGCGGTTCGGTCTGCGGAGCCGATTGCGGCGCTGGCTGCGGCTGATTGCCGTCCCGATAATTCTTATAGGCCTGATAGCCGAGCCCGGCGATGGCTGCGAGGCCGCCGAACGCCAATGCATTGCCCGCAACCTGACGCCCGGTCTTCGTGCCGAGCAGCACACCGGCGATCGCGCTTGTCGCCATCGGATTGTCCCTGGCGAGATTGATGGCCTGGGTTGCCCTGTCTTTCACCGTTCCCTGCAATCCCGGAACCTGCGACCCCAGGAATTGGTCAAGAAGCTTGCGGGCGTCGATCATATGGATGGTCCTCGGTCCTTGTGATGGTGAAGGGGAGATAGGAAGCGCGACCGCAAATACAAATCCACACCATCCAAAAAGGCGCGCAGAAAGCTCCGCGCGCCTTTGAAATCGAATTGGATAGGCTCGGTCTCAACCTTTTAGCGCTGCGGCCTCTGCTGCAAGCTTGGTGATGCCGGCCCAGTCGCCTGATGCAACCAGCTCCTTCGGCGCAACCCAGGAGCCGCCGATGCAGATGACGTTCGGCAGCGACAGATAATCGTGGGCATTCTTCAGCGAAATGCCGCCGGTCGGGCAGAAGATCGTGCCTGATAGCGGCGAGGACAGAGCCTTGAGATAGGCGGCACCGCCGGCCTGCTCGGCCGGGAAGAACTTCAGCACCGTATAGCCCTCCTCGCGCAACGCCATGACTTCGCTGGCGGTCGCAGCACCCGGCAGCAGCGGCACATGCGAGGAACGCGCAGCATCGAGCAACTCCTGCGTCGTACCGGGGCTGACAATGAACTTGGAGCCGGCTTCGACGGCCGCATCCCACTGGCTGGCATTGAGGATGGTGCCGGCGCCGACTTCGGCCCCTTCCACCTCTTCCGCCACGGCGCGGATCGCATCGAGCGCGCCGGCGGTGCGCAGCGTAATCTCGATGGCCTTCAGGCCGCCTGCGACGAGCGCCCGGGCAAGCGGCACGGCCGATTTCGCATCGTCGACAATCAGCACCGGAACGACGGGCTGCAGTTTCAGGATGGAAAGAAGCTTCTCGGTTTTCTCGCCCATGGTCGGCACACTTCCTTTAAAACGATTGAAATCCGACTTTCGAATAACCCTCCCGAAGATGCTTGTCGAGATAAAAGCACGCTTTGGATACGACGGGTAGGAATTCGTCCTGACATACTATAGTCTAGTGTCGTCTGTGCCGGTGGAGCATGTCAAACGCATGGCAAAAGAGATCGAGCGAAAGTTTCTGGTGCGCGGCGATCATTGGCGTAATCTCGTTTCCGAAAGGCTGATCCTGAGACAGGGATATATTGCCTCGCTGGAAGGTCGTTCCGTGAGGGTACGGCTGACCGACGAAACGAAAGCGACCTTGACGATCAAAATCGGCAAAGCAATGACGAGGGATGAGTTCGAATACGATATCCCAGTCGATGATGCGGAAGAATTGCTCGACGCGGCGATCGGCCTCGTCATCGAGAAAACACGTCACAAGGTGCCCTTCAAGGGCTTCACCTGGGAAGTGGATGTCTTCGGCGGCGCTCATCGCGGCCTGGTGATCGCCGAGGTGGAAATGGCGGACGAAAACGACGATCCGGAATTACCTGATTGGATCGGCCGTGAAGTGACCGGCGACTACCGCTACTCCAATCAGGCCCTCGCGACGCAGTTCGAGCAGGAGTACGATGAGCTATCGCATACGGCCTGACCGGGCCTTTGATGACGAGGTGCACAAAGCCGCAGCGCACCAACTCGGCAAGGCGATGGCTGAACTGAGAGACAGGCCGCAGGGCCTGCACGAAGCAGTTCACGATGTCCGCAAGAACATCAAGCGTGTGCGAGCCCTCTACCGATTGATAGCCCCGATCGCGCGGGAATTTCAAAAGCAGGAGAACGACCGGCTGCGGGACATGGCGCGCACGCTTTCCGGAGTCCGCGAGGCGACCGCGCTGATCGAGATCGGCCACTATCTGCAGGCGACCGCCACATCTGCGGAGGAATTGCATGCGCTGACCCGCGTAAGGGATCTGCTGACCGCCAGACGCGACCGTCTTGCGGAGGCGGAAACTGACCTCGAAGACAAGGCGCAGGCGGCAATCGCGACATGTGAGGAGGCACGCGAGGCGTTGAAGGGCACATCCTTCGACTGCGGACGCCGCGATACGGCCCGTCTTTTTCAGAAAAGCTGGCGCAAGAACGTCCGCAAGGCGATGGAAGCGCTTTTCGAGTGCCATGCGGAATCGGCTCATACCGAGAACTTTCACGATCTGCGCAAACGCAGCCAGGACTACTGGATGCATCATATGCTGCTGCGCGATGTCTGGCCGGCCGCCATGCATGCCAAGCAGCTTGAAGCCAAAGCTTTGATCGACGTGCTTGGCCGCTATCTCGACATGTCGATATTGGCCGGCGTCGCGGATCGCGAACCGCATCTCTTCGAGAGGAGCGACGATCACGCCCGTTTGCTGGAAGCGATCATTTCGCGGCAGCAGACCGCCCGCGAAGAGGCACTGAGCCGAGCCCGCTGGGTCTTCGCCGACAAGCCGGAGAACGAGGCGCGAACCATCAAGCGCCTCTGGCTGGAGGCGGCGGACTGAAGCGTAGCCCGGGAGCGGGAACCCTCACCCGCCGTCGTTTTCTGGGCACGGAAGTCACTCCACCCTCATGGTGAGGCGCCTCAGCGTCGCAGCGTTGGCGAAGACGACGAAGCCTCGAACCACGAGGGTGGCCCGGTCGAACAACGTCAAAATACGAATCCCGATTGCCTGCAAGCCCACAAAATTGTATCTCCCCGCCATGACCGACATGATTTCAGATCCACGGCGCGACGCGACCGGCGCATTCCTCGTTGCCGCGCTCTATCATTTTGTTTCCTTTCCGCGCTTCGAGAGCCTGCGCGAGCCTCTGCTTGCGCTCTGCGAGGAAAATGGGGTGAAGGGTACGCTGCTGCTCGCGCATGAAGGAATTAACGGCACCATCGCCGGCACTGATGCCGCCATCGGCACGGTGCTCGCGTTCCTGCGCACGCAGCCGGAATTTGCCGGCCTCGAGCACAAGGAAAGCCGCGCTTCGAAAATGCCTTTCGTACGCATGAAGGTGAAGCTCAAGAAAGAGATCGTCACCATGGGCGTCGAGGATATCGACCCGACCAAGGTCGTCGGCACCTATGTCGCGCCGAAGGACTGGAATGCCCTCATCTCCGATCCCGATACCATCATCATCGACACCCGCAATGACTATGAGACCGCCATCGGCGTCTTCAAGGGCGCGGTCGATCCGAAGACCAAGACCTTCCGCGAATTTCCCGAATGGGTGCGGGAGAATACCGGCCTGCACAACAAGCCGAAGATCGCCATGTATTGCACCGGCGGCATCCGCTGCGAGAAGGCGACCGCCTTCATGAAGCAGCAGGGCTTCGACGAGGTCTACCATCTCAAGGGCGGCATTCTGAAATATCTTGAGGAAGTACCGCCGGAAGAGAGCCTGTGGGAAGGCGCCTGCTTCGTCTTCGACG
>NZ_JAUQTZ010000092.1:0-24770 GCF_059803845.1 Rhizobium sp. UFLA01-1127
CGGATCGTCGCTTCGGACTGTTTGATCCGCCCATCGATGTCGCCGATGAAGGCGAGACCACGATCGATCTGGATACGATCGATTTCTGAGACCTTCACCTGCGCCAGTTGGGCGCGGCCGGCCTTGCCGAACAGATCACCAAGCTTCTTCAACCGCGCCGTCTGCTCCGGATAGCGATCGAACACCGTGACGATGCGGTTCTTCGTCATCGTGCGCAGCCGCACATAAAACATCCGCTCGCGCAGGGCGACGCGCAGCTCCCGGGCCTTGTCGCTCGGAGCCCAGGCCTCCGGAACCAGGTCGGCACGCAGCAGATGCGCCAGCACCGTCGCATCGATCTTGTCGGTCTTGATCTTGGCGTCGGCGATCGCCTTGACCTTCAACGGATGGGCAAGAACGACATCGTCACAAATGTCGTCGAGCCAGTCGTACATCACCATCCAGTTGCGGGTCGCCTCGACAACCGCATGCGAGTTCTCGCGGTAGCGTTCCAAAAACCCGCCCAGCGACTGGCGATCGTTCTTCACCCGGCCGGAGCGTAGCGTCTTGCCGGCCGAATCCTGCACCACCAGGTGGCTGTAGGATTTGTGGTAGTCGACGCCGATATGGTATTCATAAGAGGCAGTCATGCTTCCAACTCCCGTGTTGAGATCTGCAAAACCCCAACAGGATAAGCCGAAAGGCTGGAAGCGTGACTGTCCCTCGATCATCACCTGCATTTCAGTGATCCGTTCTATCGGTGGAGGGGGCCCCTTTCATGCCACCTCCTTGAATGCTTCATGGGTGCTGCGGGACGATAAGAAAAGAGATACTCCACGAAAATCACAGGATTCAGGCGTGCTCCGGGTAAACGGCAAAGCGCCAGCCGCCGGCGGACGGAAAAAGACCGGCGTCGCATTCAGCCCCCTCAAACCGCCGCAAATACACTGTGGTCGCTTGAAAATGTCAGTTATTGATGCTTGCTTGGGAACGTTACACTGGGAGTCACGCAATGATAAAAAAGTCCCTTATCGCAGTCGCCTTCGCTTCAGCTCTTTCGACCCTGACACTGGGTTCCTCCGCGGCTTCCGCAGCCGAGGCAGCCAGCTGTAGCACCGTGCATTTTGCCGATGTCGGCTGGACCGATATCACCTCCACTACGGCAACCGCCTCCATTCTCCTGAAGGCGCTCGGCTACGACACCGACGTCAAGGTACTCGCCGTGCCGGTGACATACCAGTCGCTGAAGAACAAGGACATCGACGTCTTCCTCGGCAACTGGATGCCGTCCATGGCCGAGAACATCAAGCCGTTCGCCGCGGACAAGTCGGTCGAAACCGTGCGCGCCAACCTGGAAGGCGCGAAATACACGCTGGCGACCAACGAAAAGGGTGCCGCGCTCGGCATCAAGGACTTCAAGGATATCGCCGCCCATAAGGCCGATCTCGACGGCAAGATCTACGGCATCGAGCCGGGCAACGACGGCAACCGTTTGGTTATCGACATGGTCGACAAGAACACTTTCGGCCTCAAGGGCTTCGAAGTGGTCGAATCCTCCGAGCAAGGCATGCTCGCGCAGGTCTCCCGCGCCGACAAGGAAGGCAAGCCGATCGTCTTCCTCGGCTGGGCTCCGCATCCGATGAACACCACCTACAAGATGACCTATCTCACCGGCGGCGACGACGTGTTCGGGCCGAACTTCGGTGGTGCGACGGTCTACACCAACGTCCGGGCCGGCTATCTGCAGCAGTGCCCGAACGTCGGCGCCTTCGTCAAGAATCTCGTCTTCTCGCTGCCGATGGAAAACGAAATCATGGGCAAGATCCTGAACGACGGCAAGGAACCGGAAGTCGCGGCGACGGAATGGCTGAAGGCCAACCCGGCAGCCGTTACTCCCTGGCTCGCCGGTGTCACCACCAAGGACGGCGGTGACGGCCTGGCCGCGGTGAAGGCCAAGCTTGGCCTATAACATGAGTGGAGAAAGGGGCGGCTAAACCGCCCCTTTCTCTTCCTTGGATGACTGCTTCCTTCGCGTCCCGCCACCGCCCGGACAACGGCTTGAGTGGCGTGACAGACCGTTATTCTTCGGCGGCACCTCCGGAACCGTAAGAGACCATCGGAACAGCCGCCCCCAATCATGGGCAAAGATGTGAACTGGTTAACCGACTACCGCCTCCCTATCGGGCCATGGGCCAAAGCCGTCGTCGACTGGCTGACGACCAATGTTACATGGTTCTTCGACGGCCTCTCCTTCATCGTCGCGCATGTGATCAATGCATTGCTGTTCGTCCTGCAGGCGCCGCATCCTTTGATCGTCGTCGTCGTGTTTACCGCCGCCGCCTTTTGGATGCGCAGGAGCATCGGCGTCGCAGCCCTTACCTTCATCGGTCTGCTCATCACCATCAACCAGGGCTACTGGAAAGAGACGACGGAGACGTTGGCTCTGGTGCTGGCTTCCACCTTCGTCAGCATGCTCGTCGGTGTACCGCTTGGCATCGCCGCCGCACGCCGGCCCTGGCTCTTCGCCTTCATGCGGCCGATCCTCGACCTGATGCAGACCATCCCGACTTTCGTTTATCTGGTGCCGGCAATGATCCTGCTGGGTCTCGGCATGGTCCCCGGCCTCGTTGCGACCGTTGTCTTCGCCATCCCTGCGCCGATCCGGATGACTCGCCTGGGCATCATCTCGACACCGCCGTCCCTCGTCGAAGCCGCCGAATCCTTCGGTGCGACGCCGCAGCAGGTTCTTCGCAAGGTCGAGCTGCCCTTTGCCACGCCACAGATCATGGCCGGCCTCACGCAGACCATCATGCTGTCGCTTTCCATGGTGTCTATCGCCGCCCTCGTTGGCGCTCCCGGCCTCGGCGTGCCGGTCCTGCGAGCCCTGAACAGCGTCAACGTTGCCAAGAGCTTCGATTCCGGCGCCTGCATCGTCATCCTGGCGATCATTCTCGACCGCATGTTCCGTGCCCCCGGCGAAGGAGATCGCTCATGACCGTCGCTGTCGGCTTCAATAATGTCAGCATCATCTTCGGCGATCGTCCCGATGCCGCACTGAAACTCGTCGATGCGGGAAAATCGCGCGATGAAATCGGCAAGGCGACAGGCATGGTGCTGGGCGTTGCCAATGCCTCCCTTGAGATCGAGGAAGGCGAAATCCTCGTGCTCATGGGTCTCTCCGGCTCGGGAAAATCGACGTTGCTTCGCGCTGTCAATGGTTTGGCACCCGTCGTTCGCGGCAATGTCGTCGTCAACACCAAGGACGGTCCCGTCAGTCCCTATTCCTGTAGCCCCAGGTCGCTGCGCGATCTGCGCATGCACACCGTCTCCATGGTCTTCCAGCAATTCGCGCTGCTGCCCTGGCGCACGGTCGCCGACAATGTCGGCTTCGGGCTCGAGCTTGCAGGTGTGCCGGAAGCCGAGCGCAAGAAGCGTGTCGGCGAACAGCTTGAACTCGTCAATCTCACCCAATGGGCCAATCGCAAGGTCAACGAACTGTCGGGCGGCATGCAGCAGCGCGTCGGCCTGGCGCGCGCCTTTGCGACCGGCGCGCCGATCCTGCTCATGGACGAGCCGTTCTCCGCTCTCGATCCGCTGATCCGCACGCGCCTTCAGGACGAGCTTCTGGAATTCCAGCGCCGCCTGAAGCGCACGATCCTGTTCGTCAGTCACGATCTGGACGAGGCATTCCGCATCGGCAACCGCATCGCCATCATGGAAAGCGGGCACATCATCCAGTGCGGAACGCCGCAGGAGATCGTCAAGAACCCGGCCGATCAATATGTGGCCGATTTCGTGCAGCACATGAACCCGATCAGCATGCTGACGGCACAGGATGTCATGCAGCAGGGCATCGGACATTCGGGCAACGCCGGTTCCGTCACCGCCACGGCAACCGCGACAACGCCGCTTGTCGACATCCTCGACGCCCTGACACGCCAGCCGGGGAATATCGGCGTTGTTGACAATGGCACGATTATCGGAACGATTTCGGCACAAGACGTGGTGGCGGGCCTGACCAGCCACCGGCGGCGGGAGTAGTCGTTGACGACTGCTCCTCAATTCATGGAGCAGTGAATGAATGACAAATCATCGGTGATCAGGGAAACGGACGAGGACGCGCGCAAACAAGCGCGCGACCTCATGCACAAAGCCGCCCATGCAGCCTTGGGCGTCATCGATCCTGAAACCGGGTTTCCCGCCGTCAGCCGCGTCCTGATCGCCGTGGATACTGACGGCAGTCCCATAATTCTTGTCTCGGGCCTTGCGTCGCACACAAGGGCCTTGCTGCAGGATCCGCGGGCCTCGATCTTGTTCGGCGATCCCGCCAAGGGCGATCCCCTCGCCCACCCTCGCCTGACCGTGCGATGCAAAGCAGAGCGCATCGATCGGCAAAGCGAAGTCCATGACCGCATTCGTGGGCTGTTTCTTGATCGGCACCCCAAGTCCAGCCTTTACATCGACTTTCCGGATTTCTTCTTCCTTCGCCTCGTCCCGCTTGATGCCAGTCTGAACGGCGGCTTCGGAAAAGCTTACATCTTGTCCTCGGACGACCTGACGATACTTCAAACCAAAAACAAAACTCGGCGGCAATAAATCATACAATAGTGCGAGAATTAGTAGGTGGACAGCCTCAGATAGAGGCGGCAACCGTTCGTAGGTTGCACATCAGCAGCGACCAAAATTGGGTATTTGTGGTCCAGAAACGATAAGAATCGACCTATTTTGGTCTAATTGAGCCCCCGGATGGGACATTAGGGCCTGCATTGCCCTCAACGGACCCTCGCACATACATACCTAAAACAGCATACTCGATACCTTAAATTTAGGTATATACAATCTTCGACCCCTCTTGGTATTGTTAGATATCGGTTTAGCGATCGGTTGGAAATAGCACAGTTTCTGATGTACGCTCCGCATTGGGAAGATTAACAGATGAAGACAAGAGATTTGGCCGAACACTCTAACGTTGCGGCAGCATTACTATCAGCAATGGCGAACCCGAAGCGTCTTTTGATTCTTTGCAGTCTCGTTAAGGGCGAAGTTCCCGTCGGCGTTCTGGCCAATCAGGTCGGGCTGAGCCAGTCGGCATTGTCCCAGCATCTTTCGAAACTGCGCGCTCAGAAGCTCGTAAAGACGCGTCGTGACGCCCAGACAATTTACTACTCCAGCACATCGGAATCCGTGATCCGTGTTCTTGAAACGCTGGAAGACATTTATTGTGAGCCGGAAAAAAGTAGATCGGCTGCTTAAAAGCTGGAAACAGCCTCTAGACAGTCGACGAACGATCCGTGGGGGACACTTTAGACCCTGAAAGATCGACTTGCTTTCATCACCAGGTGTTTTACCATTTTAACCAGCAAGCCTTTGGACTTGCTGGTTTTTTCATATCTGCACGACCCGCGGCCCGTCCCCCGCAGGCGCCCATTTTGGCATGCCTGCGGCGATCCGGACGCTCCCTATCAGGCGGCACCGCATCCCTCCTTCGCCGCCATCTCTGCCTTGACGTCCCCAAGCCCGCTGATAATTTGACCAGGCAGTAAATATAAATCGCGCGGCGCAGCGCCGCGGTCGGGAAATGGCCCCCGAATGGCCATTGGAGAACAGCATGTCGGACCGTTTGAATGCCACCCCCAACGATTTGCGCGCCTTCTGGATGCCGTTTACGGCCAACCGCCAGTTCAAGAAGGAGCCGCGCCTCTTCGTCAGCGCCAAGGATATGTACTACACCACCCATGATGGTCGGCAGGTACTGGACGGAACTGCGGGCCTATGGTGCGTAAACGCCGGACACTGCCGCCCGAAGATTACGGAAGCCATCCGCCAGCAGGCCGGCGAACTCGACTATGCTCCGGCCTTCCAGCTTGGCCACCCCAAGGCTTTCGAGCTGGCGAACCGTCTGGTGGACATCGCTCCCGAGGGTATGGATCACGTTCTCTACACGAATTCCGGTTCGGAATCGGTCGAAACCGCGCTCAAGGTCGCGCTTGCCTACCACCGGGTGAAGGGCAACGGTTCGCGCTTCCGTCTCATCGGCCGTGAGCGCGGCTATCACGGCGTCAATTTCGGTGGCATCTCCGTTGGCGGCATCGTCACCAACCGCAAGATGTTCGGTACGCTGCTGACCGGCGTCGATCACATGCCGCACACGCATGTTCCCGGCAAGAACGCCTTCACGCGCGGCGAGCCAGAGCATGGAGGCGATATCGCGAGCGAGTTGGAGCGCATCGTCACGCTGCACGACGCCTCTACGATCGCCGCCGTCATCGTCGAGCCGATCGCCGGTTCCACCGGCGTTCTCATCCCGCCCAAGGGTTATCTGCAGAAGCTGCGCGAAATCTGCACCAAGCACGGCATCCTCTTGATCTTCGACGAAGTCATCACCGGATTCGGCCGCCTCGGCACCCCCTTTGCCGCCCAATATTATGATGTGAAGCCGGATATCATCACCACGGCCAAGGGCCTGACCAATGGCGTCATCCCGATGGGTGCGGTCTTCGTCACCTCCGAGATCCATGACGCCTTCATGCAGGGACCCGAGCACATGATCGAGTTCTTCCACGGCTACACCTATTCCGGCAACCCGATTGCCTCAGCCGCCGCGCTCGCAACGCTCGACACCTACAAGGAAGAAGGCCTGCTGACCCGTGCAGCCGAGCTTTCCGACTACTGGGCCGATGCTCTGCACTCCCTCAAGGACTGCCCGAACGTCATCGACATCAGAAACACCGGCCTGATCGGCGCCATCGAGCTTGACCCGATCGCCGGCGAGCCCACCAAGCGCGCCTTCACCGCCTTCCTGAAGGCCTATGAAAAAGGCCTGTTGATCCGCACCACTGGCGACATCATCGCGCTTTCGCCGCCGCTGATCATCGAGAAGCATCACATCGACGAGCTGTTCGGCGAGCTTCGCGAGATCTTGCAGAATAATATCTAAGGCATAAGCTCAAAAATTCTCCGCCCCTCACGCCTCCTCTTGTATGAGCAAGAGAGCAGGCATGAGGGGCGATCCATATGCGAGGGACGAAATGACCACCAAACTCGAACGCTATATCGACCAGGGCGTTGGCCGGGAGCCTGCGGACATTGTTCTGAAAAACGGCCGCTTCTTCGATCTGGTGACGGGGGAGCTGGTCGCTTCGGATATCGCCATCTGCGGCGATCGCATCGTTGGCACCTGCGGCAACTATCAGGGTGGCGAAGAAATCGATATCGCCGGCCGGATCGTCGTGCCGGGTTTCATCGATACCCACCTCCATGTCGAATCCTCGCTGGTAACGCCGCATGAGTTCGACCGCTGCGTTCTGCCCTATGGTGTCACGACAGCAATCTGTGATCCGCACGAGATCGCCAATGTGCTCGGCACCGAAGGCATTCAGTATTTTCTGGATTCGTCGCTCGAAACCATCATGGATATCCGTGTCCAGCTTTCCTCCTGTGTGCCGGCAACGCATCTGGAAACGTCCGGCGCCGATCTGCCGATTGAAACGCTCCTGCCCTTCCGCAATCATCCGAAGGTGATCGGCCTTGCCGAATTCATGAATTTTCCCGGCGTGATCCATAAGGATCCTGTCTGCATGGCAAAGCTGGAAGCCTTCCAGGGTGGTCATATCGACGGCCATGCGCCGCTTTTGCGCGGCAACAACCTCAACGGCTATCTCGCCGCCGGTATTCGCACGGAGCATGAATCGACAACCGCCGAAGAGGCACTGGAGAAGATCCGCAAAGGCATGCATGTGCTGGTGCGCGAAGGCTCGGTCTCCAAGGACCTGCATGCGCTGATGCCCATCATCACCGAGCGCCTCTCGCCGTACCTGGCGCTCTGCACCGACGATCGCAACCCGCTCGACATCGCCGAACAGGGCCATCTCGACTACATGATCCGCACGGCGATCGCGCATGGAGTCGAACCATTGGCGATCTATCGCGCCGCCTCCATATCGGCGGCCCGCGCCTTCGGCCTGCGGGATCGCGGTCTCGTAGCGCCGGGCTGGCGCGCCGACCTCGTCGTCGTCGACAGCCTGGAAAACTGCAAGGCCGAGATCGTCTTCTCCGCTGGCAGAAAGGTAACGGCCGAACTTTTCGCGACGCGCAATTCGGTCGCCCCGGTCGGCCTCGACAGCGTCAAGGCCCGCGCGATCAATGCCGCCGACTTCGGGGTGCCGGTGACGGAAGGCGAAAGCTCTGTCATTGGCGTCACGCCCGGCAAGATCATTACCGAACATCGCCGCCACCGCCTGCCGACCAAGGGCAATCAGACCGATATCGACCTCCGCAACGACGTCATCAAGGTCGCCGTCATCGAGCGGCACGGCAAGAACGGCAATCACGCCAATGGCTTCGTCCAGGGTTTCGGGCTGAAGAAGGGCGCAATCGCCTCGACGGTCGGCCATGACAGCCACAATATCTGCGTCGTCGGTGTCAGCGAGGATGACATGGCGCTTGCCGCCAATCGCCTGAGCGAGATCAATGGCGGCTTCGTCGTCGTCGAGAACGGCGTCGTCACCGGCGAGATCGCCCTTCCCATCGCCGGCCTGATGAGCCTCGAGCCCTACGAAAGCGTGCGCGATACGCTGCATCATCTGCGCCAGGCAGCCTATGCGCTCGGCGCTACGCTGGAAGAGCCTTTCCTGCAGCTCGCGTTCCTGCCCTTGCCCGTCATCCCGCATCTGAAGATATCGGACAGAGGCCTTGTCGACGTCGACAAGTTCATGCTGATCGGCTGATCAGGCGCACACCCTCGTAAGGAACATAGCTTGCGTTGCGAAAGTGTCAGCAGGCGAACAAGTCCTGCTTGGGACTTCAATTGACGAAAGTCTGTTGTTATCTTTATTCCCGACACCGAACCGTTTGGTCGTGGAAAGAACAATCGTGACGAAACTTGAACAGATTGAGAAAAATGTCAGCGAGCTGGAGCCGGAAGACTTCAAGGCATTCGCCGAATGGTTCGAAGCTCTGCAGGCAAGCCGGTGGGACAGGCAGATCGAAACTGATATTGGGGCAGGCAAACTGGATGGACTGGCGGACAAAGCGCTCGCCGATTTTCGTGCAGGAAAGACGCGGCCACTTTGAAGCATCACGCCACTCCGCCATTCTGGCAGGCTTATGAAAAGCTGCCAAAGCATGTGCAGAACTTGCCGACCGAAACTTCGAGCTTCTGAAATCGAACCCGAAGCATCCTTCACTTCATTTTAAACAAGTAGGCCGGTTCTGGTCCGCGCGGGTCGGGATTTCCTGGCGCGCACTTGCTGTGGCTGACGGCGACGACCTCGTGTGGTTCTGGATCGGTCCCCACACCGAATATGACAAGCTCTTACGCTAAAGCACGTCGCGATCTTTCAGATTCGCTTCCGGTGTTTTAGCTCTTTGATTTCGTGCATGTCGTTGTCGCAAAACCGCTGCACACTTTTGCGCGACATGCTTTAAATCACCCCACATACCCGCAGAACACATCCAGCGCGGAAAGCGCCACCGTCGCCCCAGCATCCGCCGTGCCGAAACCTGGCATGGCGATCGTGTTGCCGAGCTTGATATCCTTCGGCAATGCAACCTTCACCGGCTCGCGGGAGAGATTGAAGACGAACAGCAGCGTCTCGTCATCCTTCGAGCGCGTGAAGGCAAGAACGTCTTCAGTGCCGTCGAGGAAGGTCATGTCGCCATCGCGTAGGGCCGCATGCTCCGCACGGAAGGCCAGCGTCCGCCGGTAGTGATGCAGCACGGAATCTTCGTCCGCCTCCTGCTTGTCGACCGCAAGCGCCGCATGCTGGTAGGGAACCGGCAGCCATGACTTGTCGGCGGTCGTAAAGCCGGCATGGGCGCGGCTCGCTTCCCAGGGCATCGGCGTGCGGCATCCGTCACGCCCCTTGAAAGCCGGCCAGAAGCGAATGCCATAGGGATCGCGCAGATCCTCGAAGGCAAGCTCGGCCTCCGGCAGGCCAAGCTCTTCGCCCTGATAGAGGCAGATCGAACCGCGCAGGGTGGAAAGCAGCGAAATAGCGAGCTTTGCAACCCGCGGCTGCTCTTCTTCAGTCTCGGCAAAGCGGCTGACATGGCGCCGGACGTCGTGGTTCGAAAAGGCCCAGCAGACCCAGCCGTCGATCACGCTGTCCTGAAAATCGCTGACGCAACGGCGGAAATGCGCCGGCGTGAAATCAGGCCCCAAAAGATCGAAGGTATAACACATATGCAGCTTGTCGCCGCCGCTGGTATAGGCCGCCACCGTCTCCAGCGAGCGCGCACCGTCGCCTACCTCGCCGACGGTCGTGCGGTTTTCATACTGGTCGAGCAACGCCCGGAACCGCTTGAGGAAAGCGATATTCTCCGGCTGCGTCTTGTCGTAGAGATGGTTCTGCATCCCGTAAGGGTTGCTTTCGGGGGCATCGAGCCCAGCCGTTGCGACAAGCGCTGCCGGATTGTCACGCAGCTTCTTGTCGCAGAAATAGTAATTCACCGTATCCAGACGGAAACCGTCCACACCCCGGTCGAGCCAGAACTTGACGGCTGAAAGTACCGCATCCTGAACCTCAGGATGATGGAAATTCAGGTCCGGCTGCGAGATCAGGAAGTTGTGCTGATAATATTGCCGGCGCACGCCGTCCCATTCCCAGCCAGGTCCGCCGAAGATCGACAGCCAGTTGTTGGGCGCCGTGCCGTCCGGCTTCGGATCGGCCCAGACATACCAATCCGCTTTCGGATTGTCGCGGCTTGCCCGGCTCTCCATGAACCAGGGATGCCGATCCGAGGTATGTGAGATCACCTGATCGATGATGACCTTCAGCCCCAGCTCGTGCGCCGCCGCCATCATCTCGTCGAAATCGGCAAGCGTGCCGAAAATCGGATCGACATCGCAATAATCGGCAACGTCATAACCCATATCGGCCATCGGGGAGGTGAAGAAAGGTGCCAGCCAGATCGCATCGACCCCGAGTGCGGCGATATGAGGCAGGCGCCGTGTAACACCCTTGATGTCGCCGAGACCGTTGGCATCCGTATCCTGAAACGACCGCGGATAGACTTGATAGATCACCGCTCCGCGCCACCAGTCGGCTCCTGCCGCTTTGTTCGTCGATTTCATCAAACAGCCTCGATATCGCACAAGGTTTTCCAGTTTGCACACTCGGGCGCAGGCGGCAAGCCGCAATCGGCGACGGCGCGACCGCTACTGGGAGGACGTGTAAATTCGCGCTATCAATTTTAGAGAATTATCAACATGGAAGTTCGCACACACATCGTCTCCGTCTCTTTTGGGCTTGAAAGCGACGTGGCTTCGGATAACTTCCGCGACTGACCTGCACGTACAGGTCACCTGCGGGATCAAAAATACCCCTGTAAAATCAGGGACAATAACTCCAGAAAGGTGGGAAAACGTATGACTCATTTCGCCAGGAAATTTCTAGCGGCGGCATTCGTCAGCACAATGATGAGCTTCTCCGCACATGCCGCGACCCTCAATATCCACAATGGCGGCGACCCGACTTCGCTCGATCCGCAGAAGATCTCCGGCGACTGGGAAAACCGCATCGACGGCGATATTTTCGAAGGCCTGGTGACTGAGGATCCTAAGGACAACCCCATTCCGGGCCAAGCTGCGAGCTGGACCATTTCCCCCGATCAGAAGGTCTATACATTCAAGCTGCGCGACGGCATCAAGTGGTCCGACGGCCATCCCGTCACCGCTCAGGATTTCGTCTTTGCGTTTCAGCGCCTGATGGATCCGAAGACTGCCGCCCAGTACGCCTACCTGCAGTACACGATCAAGAACGCGGAAAAGATCAACAAGGGCGAGATCAAGGATCTGACCCAGCTCGGCGTCAAGGCGATCGACGACAAGACGCTGGAAATCACCCTCGAGAACCCGACGCCTTACTTCCTCAACGCCCTGATGCACTACACGGCCTATCCGCTGCCGAAGCATGTCGTCGAAGCCAAGGGCGACCAGTGGGTCAAAATCGAGAACATCGTCACCAATGGCCCCTACAAGCCGGTTGAGTGGGTGCCGGGTTCGCATGTCAGCAACGTCAAGAACGATCAGTATTATGACGCCAAGGACGTAAAGATCGACAAGGTGAATTTCTACACTCTGGAAGATCAGGCAGCAGCGCTGAAGCGCTTTCGCGCCGGCGAATTCGATATCGTCACATCGTTCCCAGCGGATCAGTATGAATGGCTTCAGAAGAACCTCCCCGGCCAGGCGCATGTGGTGCCGTTCCTTGGCACCTACTACTATGTCCTGAACGCCACCAAGCCGCCCTTCAATGACAAGCGCGTCCGCCAGGCTCTCTCCATGGCTGTCAACCGCGAGGTCATCGGCCCGAAGATCCTCGGCACCGGCGAATTGCCGATGTATTCCTGGGTGCCGCCGGGCACGGCCAATTACGGTGAACCGGCCTACGTCAGCTGGAAGGACGAGCCCTACAAGCAGAAGGTCGAAGAGGCCAAGAAGCTTTTGAAGGAAGCAGGTTTCGGCCCCGATCACCCGCTGAAGGCGCAGCTTCGCTACAACACCAACGACAACCATAAGCGCATCGCCGTTGCGATCGCCGCCATGTGGAAGCCGCTCGGCGTCGATGTCGAGCTCTACAACACCGAAACCAAGGTGCATTACGACGGAATGAAGCGCGGGGAAGTAGAGATCGGCCGTGCCGGCTGGCTCGCCGACTATAACGACCCGATCAACTTCCTCAGCCTGCTCTCGACCGGCGTCGACATGAATTACGGTCGCTGGAGCAATCCGAAATATGATGCGCTGATCACTCAGGGCAATGAACAGACCGACCTGAAGAAGCGCGCCGAGATCTACAAGCAGGCCGAGCAGGTCGCCCTCGACGATAGCGCCGCTATCCCGATCTACTACTATGTTTCCCAGAACATCGTCGCCCCGAAGGTCCAGGGCTTCGTCGACAATATTCAGGACATCCACCGCACGCGCTGGCTGTCGATCAAAGAATAATTGGGAACAGCCTCCCTCCCGGGCAAAACCGGGAGGGAGGCGTCTAAGACCATGTTTGGCTATGCTCTCCGTCGTTTGCTGTCGACAATCCCTGTCATCTGGATTGCCGTGACAGTATGCTTTTTCATTCTGCGCCTCGCTCCCGGCGGCCCCTTCGATGGCGAAAGGCCATTGCCGCCGGAAGTCAAAGCCAACCTCGCGGCTCACTACAACCTCGACAAGCCCCTGGTTGAGCAATACCTGATCTATATCGGCGACGTCATGAAGGGCGATCTTGGCCCCTCCTTCGCCAATCAGGACTTCACCGTCACCCAGCAGATCATGTCCGGCTTTCCCTATACGCTGACCATCGGCGGCGCCGCATTCGTGCTCGCAACCGTTGTCGGCGTGTTCATAGGCTGCCTTGGGGCACTCTATCAGAACCGGGCGGCCGATTATTGGCTGGGCGGCGGACTCTTGATCGGCCTGGTCATGCCAAGCTTCCTCATCGCTCCCATCCTTCAGCTCGTCTTCGGCAATACGCTTGGCTGGCTGCCGGTCGGCGGCTGGGGCGACGGCTCGATCAAGTTCCTGATCCTGCCGATCGTTGTTCTGACGCTGCCGCATGCTGCACGCATATCGCGCCTGATGCGCGGCTCTATGATCGAGGTGATGGGCCAGAACTTCATCCGCACCGCCAAGGCCAAAGGCATCGGCCCGAGGCTGACGATCATGCGCCATGCGCTGAAGCCGGCCATGATGCCTGTCGTCTCCTATCTCGGACCCGCGGCAAGCTACCTGCTCACCGGCTCGCTGGTGGTCGAAAGCATCTTCGGCCTCCCCGGAGTCGGCCGCTACTTCGTCGGTGCGGCGTTGAACCGCGACTACGGCATGGTTCTCGGCACGGTCATCTTCTACATGGTCCTGATCGTGGTCCTCAACCTGCTGGTCGACATCGCCTATGCCTGGCTCGACCCGAAAGTGAGAATGCGATGATCCTCAATTCCGCCAAGAGAGAATTGCTGGAAGCTGAATTGCTTTCGGCAGAAGGGCTCGCACCCAAAGGGCGGTCCCTCACCGGCGATGCGATGCGTCGTCTCCTGCGCAACAAGGCTGCGGCCCTGTCGCTGGTCGTGCTGGCAGTACTGGTTCTGGTTGCCATATTCGGCCCGTATTTCCTGCCCTTCAACTACGAAGACCCGGACTGGAACTCGTTCCGCGGCGCTCCCGACTTCGCAGCCGGCCATTATTTCGGCACGGACGGCAACGGCCGCGACCTGCTGGCGCGCACGCTCTACGGCACGCGCGTTTCGCTGACGGTCGCGCTCGTGGCAACCCTCGTTTCCGTTGTCATCGGCGTGCTCTACGGCGCTGTCGCCGGCTACTTCGGCGGCCGCGTCGATGCGATCATGATGCGCTTCGTCGATATCATGTACGCCCTGCCCTACGTGCTCTTCGTCATCCTGCTGATGGTGATCTTCGGCCGCAACGTCTATCTGCTGTTTGCGGCGATCGGTGCGCTCGAATGGCTCACCATGGCCCGCATCGTGCGCGGCCAGACCTTGTCCATCAAGCAGCGCGAATTCATCGAAGCTGCAAAAGCTTCGGGACAGCGTTCGTTCAAGATCATCCTCAAACACATCGTGCCGAACCTCGTCGGTCCGGTCGTCATCTATGCGACGCTCACCATCCCGGAAATCATCGCAACCGAAAGCTTCCTTTCCTATCTCGGCTTCGGCGTTCAGGAACCGCTGACATCGCTCGGCACGCTGATTGCAGAAGGCTCGGCCGGCATGGAGACGACGCCTTGGCTGCTGCTCTTTCCCGCCGGATTCCTGGTCGCGCTGCTGATGAGCCTGCTCTTCATCGGCGACGGACTGCGCGACGCTTTCGATCCGAAGGATCGCTGACATGACAGACACACTTCTCGAACTCAAAGACTACTCCATCACCTTCCGCACGCCCGAAGGCGAAGTGGCAGCGGTCTCGAAGATGAATCTCAAGATCGGCCGCGGCGAACGGATCGCCATCGTCGGCGAATCCGGTTCCGGCAAGAGCCAGACCTTCCTCGGCCTGATGGGTCTGCTCGCCAAGAACGGCCGCACCAGCGGCCAGGCGCTGCTCGACGGCAAGGATCTGCTGACGCTCAAGCCGCGCGAACTCGACCATGTCCGCGGCAAGGATATGGCCATGGTCTTCCAGGACCCGATGACGGCGCTCAACCCGTCGCTGCGCATCTCGCGCCAGCTGACGGAACAGCTCGAGGTTCACGGCGGCCTGACGGCGCGCGCAGCTTCGGCAGCGGCACTCGATATGCTGAAGCGCGTCGGCATCCCTGACCCGACACGGCGCTTCAATCTCTATCCGCATGAGCTTTCGGGCGGCATGCGCCAGCGCATCGTCATCGCCATGGCGCTGCTCACCAAGCCGAAGCTCCTCATTGCCGACGAGCCGACGACGGCACTCGACGTGACGATCCAGGCGCAGATCCTCGATCTTTTCAACGAGTTGACGGCGGAAATGCACACGGCGCTCGTCATGATCACCCATGATCTCGGCGTCGTTGCCGGCCTCGCCGACCGCGTCGCCGTCATGTATGCCGGCCGCATCGTCGAGGAAGCTCCGGTCGAAGAGCTGTTCGAAAGTCCGGCCCATCCCTATACGGCGGCGCTCCACGCCGCGATCCCGCGGCCCGATCAGGATGTCGACGACCTCACCGTCATCCCCGGACGGCCGCCGAACCTGATGCACCTGCCGCGCGGCTGCTCTTTCTCGCCGCGCTGCGCTCATGTGCAGGACGATTGCCTCGACGCCGCACCTCCGCTCGATCGGTTGGCATCGCGACGCTGCGCAGCCTGCTTCCATCCCCTTTCGGCTGATCAGGAACGGAGCCTCGTCCATGGCTGAACAAACGCTTCTGAAGGTCGAGCATCTGACGACCGAATTCGAACTGCCGTCGAAATCCTTCTTCAAACCGCCGCTGATCCTGACGGCGGTCAACGATGTCAGCTTCGAGCTGAAGACCGGCCGCACGCTCGGCATCGTCGGCGAGTCCGGCTGCGGCAAGTCCACGCTCGGCCGCTCCATCCTGCGGTTGATCAAAGCACAGAAGGGCCGCATCATGTGGCAAGGCGGCAACCTTCTCGATCTCAGCGAGGAGGACATGCGTGCCGCACGCCGCGACATGCAAATCATTTTCCAGGATCCGATCGCCTCGCTCGATCCGCGCATGACCGTCGGCGACATCATTGCGGAGCCGCTCACCGTCTTCGAACCGAAGCTGACCCGTGCGCAGCGGCAGGATCGGGTTCGCGAGATCATGGCGGCAGTCGGCCTCGTACCCGAGATGATCAACCGCTACCCGCACGAGTTCTCGGGCGGACAGGCGCAGCGCATCGGCATTGCCCGCGCCGTTATCACCCGGCCGAAGCTCATCATCTGCGATGAGCCGGTGTCGGCCCTCGATGTCTCGATCCAGGGCCAGGTCATCACGCTTCTGCGCCGCCTGCGCAAGGAATTCGGCCTGACCCTGATCTTCATCAGCCACGATCTTTCCGTGGTACGCCTGATCTCGGACGACGTACTGGTGCTCTATCTCGGCAAGGTGGTGGAAGCTGGCGAAGCCGCAACCGTCTTCGACCATCCGGCGCATCCCTACACGCAGGCGCTGTTCTCCGCCGCGCCCATTCCCGATCCGAAGCTGGCACGCGGCCGCGAGCGCATCCGCCTGCAGGGCGATCCGCCCTCGCCGCTCAATCCGCCGCCGGGCTGCGTCTTCTCGCCCCGCTGCTGGAAGGCGACGGATGTCTGCCGCACGAAAATGCCGCCGACCGAGCATGTGCGCCCCGGCCAGACGGCTGCCTGCTATCATATGGACAGGCCATAGGGCAATTCCAGGAAAAGTATGGAGCGGTTCAGCGATCCCACGAAAAGTGAGCCGCTAAGATCGCAAAAGTGGACGGTGGCTGCCGCCGTCCGCCTTGCTCTGGCCACCGCTTCCGCGTATGCAGCAGCCAGGCAAATGCAGGAGGAAGTCTTGGGCGGACGTTTTCTATCGATCGGCGAATGCATGGTGGAACTGTCGCAGGCCGATGACGGGCATTTGCGCAAGGGCTTTGCCGGCGATACCTTCAACACCGCCTGGTATGCCCGCGCCTGCCTGCCCGCAGACTGGTCGATCGACTATTTCACCGCGCTTGGCGACGATGCCATGTCCGACGAAATGATCGCCTTCATGGGCAGCGCGGGCATCGGGACGCAACGCATTCTCCGCCTTCGCGGCAAGACTCCAGGCCTCTACATGATCAATCTGAAGGATGGAGAGCGCTCCTTCAGCTATTGGCGCGACAGCTCCGCCGCCAGACAGCTCGCGGCCGATGGCGATGCCCTGCGCACGGCAATCGAAGCCTCCGACGTCCTCTATTTCTCGGGCATCACGCTGGCGATCCTGCCGCGCGAGGATGCCTTCACCCTGCTTGCGGAGCTGCGCCGGGCGAAGGCCGCCGGCAAGCTCGTCGCCTTCGATCCGAACCTGCGCCCTCGCCTCTGGTCCAGCCTCGACGCGATGCACACCATGATTTCGGAAGGTGCGCGCGCCGCAGCGCTCGTTATGCCAAGCTTCGACGACGAGGCGGTCCATTTCGGGGACGACTCGATTGCCGCCACCATCCATCGCTACCGGCAGTGCGGAGCGCAAATGGTCGTCGTCAAGAACGGCGCCGACGGCGCGACCATCGGCGACGACGCCGATGAGACGCCCGTTCCAGCAGTCAAGGTCGCCAAGCTCGTTGACACCACGAGCGCCGGCGACAGCTTCAATGGCGCATTTCTGGCTCACTACCTGCAGCATAAGGATGCGGTTGCCGCCGCCGGCTTCGCGGCCGGGATCGCGGCAAAGGTCATCCAGGAATACGGCGCGCTCATCGCTCCCGAGAAGCTGAAAATCGCCAAATAGGTGCTGTAATATTTCCATCATGGACACCCCCCACAATAGCGCGGGCGCGGGAATCATGTTTGAAGCACCGCAATCGCTGGCACCGTCATCATGAGGATGCGGTGCGGATGGACTGTTTTGGGCATGTTGCAACGCTTGTCAGACACCGATCAAACCACCTGGACGCAAGAGGCGACACCTGTCGCAGTACCCGAGCGGCTGCTCATCGTCAGCGATGCCTGGCATCCGCAGGTCAACGGCGTCGTGCGCTCGATCGAGAATACCAATCGCGAGCTGACGCGCATGGGCGTCGAAGTCTCGATGATTACGCCGGACGGCTTTCGCAACATTCCCTGCCCGACCTATCCTGAGATTCGCCTTTCGATCGCCGGCTACCGCAAGGTCGCAGCCAGGATCGAAGCGATCAGGCCGACTTACGTCCACATCGCCACGGAAGGTCCTCTCGGACTTACGGCGCGGCGCTGGTGCCTGAGAAACGGCATGCCTTTTTCGACCAGCTATCACACCCGCTTTCCCGAATACGTCGCGGCGCGCCTCCCGATACCGGAAAGCTGGCTCTATGCCTTCGTCAAATGGTTTCACAACGCCGGCTACGGCTGCATGGTGGCGACGCCTAGCCTTGCCGACGAACTCAGGCAGCGCGGCATCGGCAATCTGCTGGCCTGGAGCCGCGGCATCGATTCCTCCCTGTTTCGGCCGCAGCCGCAGGAAGATACCCCTTTCGGCCTGCCGCGCCCGATTTTCATGACCGTCGGCCGCGTAGCGCTTGAAAAAAACCTGCCCGCCTTCCTCGATCTCGACCTGCCAGGATCGAAAGTGGTCATCGGCGACGGACCGGCGCGGGCAGACCTGCAGAAACTCTATCCAGATGTGCATTTTCTGGGCGCGAAGTTCGGCGAGGATTTGGCGCACGCCTATTCACAGGCCGACGTCTTCGTCTTCCCATCGAAGACCGATACCTTCGGCAATGCCATCCTGGAAGCGCTCGCCAGCGGCGTACCGGTGGCTGCCTATCCCGTCACCGGCCCTGCGGATATTCTTGGCGGCGACAGGACGGCCGGCGTCGTCAATGCGGATTTGGCAACGGCCTGCCTTGCCGCTCTCTCCTGCTCGCGTGAAGCAGCTCGCGCTCTGGCGCTCAACTATTCCTGGGAAGCCGCGACGATGCAATTCATCGGCAATGTCCGAACGGCCAATCGCCGTGGCCGATTGCAGGCTCACGAACGTTAAACTTCCAGCGGATCGGTTTCGCTGTCGGATCCAGCGGCGGCACACGGCCACTGCGTCCGCCTCACCAGAGAAATTGGCAGCGGCTTGCGCGCACGTTGAGAGCGCTCATCGCGCCGCCCTGGCGGCGTGGCACAACCCCGCATTTGGGTTGGACAGCTGGGTCCCCTCTTTGGACCACATTTAAGTCTTTCGATCACAATGACACCGAAAACCTATTCTCCCTAGGGCAGTCTCTCAAAAAATGCAGAAGAAACCCGTAGCCCAGCCATAGGATTGGGTGTACAATTATTTATCGCACGATTTACACCAAACGTTCTCGGGGAGTATTTGAGATGACGGACGACCTGTTAAAGCTGGACACCTTCATCTGCTTCGCCCTCTATTCGGCAAACCACGCGATGAACCGGCTCTACAAACCCATGCTGGACGCGCTCAATCTCACCTATCCGCAATATCTCGTCATGGTGACGCTATGGGAGGAAGATGGTCAGACCGTCGGCGGCATCGGTGAAAAGCTGTTCCTGGAATCGAGCACGCTGACACCGCTTTTGAAGCGCCTGGAAGCCGCCGGCTTCATTCACCGTATCCGCAGCAAGGAAGACGAGCGCCAAGTGCTGATTCAGCTGACCGGCGAAGGCAAGGCATTGAAGAAGAAGGCGGCTGCCGTTCCCCCGTGCGTTCTCGATGCTACCGAGCAAACGGCCGAGGAGCTTACGAGACTGAAGGCGGAAATCATTACGCTGCGCGAGGCGCTCAGCAGGAACGCGGCCTGAGTAGAATCGCCCCTGTCTCGCGACAGGGACGCTTGAGCGAACTACCGCTTCTTCTTGTTTTCGTAAGGATTTTCCGACGAGCGGAAATGGATGCGGATCGGCACGCCCGGCATGGCGAAATCCTCGCGCAGACCATTGATCAGATAGCGCACATAGGATTCCGGCAGCGCATCCGAGCGCGTGCAGGAGATCATGAAGGCCGGAGGCCGCGCCTTCACCTGCGTCATGTACTTCAGCTTGATGCGGCGGCCGGAAACGGCCGGTGGCGGATGCTGAACCTGCTGCGTCTCCAGCCAGCGGTTGAGACGAGCGGTTGAGACGCGCTTATTCCAGACCTTGTCGGTATCGACGATCGCCTGCATGAGGCGGTCCAGCCCCTCGCCCGTCTGACCGGCAATCGGTATGGCCCGAATGCCGCGCGCCTGCGGCAATAGCCGGTCGGTCTTTTCGCGCAGATCGGCAAGCACGGCCTGACGATCCTCGATCATGTCCCACTTGTTGAAGGCGAGCACGGCGGCGCGGCCTTCGCGGACCACGAGATCCACGATCTGCAGATCCTGCTTTTCAAAGGGAATGGTCGCGTCGAAGACGATCACGACGGTTTCGGCAAAGCGGATGGCCCGCAGCGTGTCGGCAACGGAAAGCTTTTCCAGCTTCTCGGTCACCTTCGCCTTGCGGCGCATGCCTGCGGTGTCGAACATCTTGACGGTGCGACCGCGCCAGCTCCAGTCGACGGAGATGGAATCGCGGGTGATGCCGGCTTCTGGTCCGGTCAGCAGCCGGTCCTCGCCGAGAAAACGGTTGATGAGCGTCGACTTGCCCGCGTTCGGACGGCCGACGATCGCAACGCGCAGTGGGCGCGTCTCGTCATAAGCAGGCTCTTCGTCGATTTCCTCGCCATCCTCGCCGATAGCCGGGCGCGGAATGCTAACATTCGTCTCCGCCTCATCGTCTTCCTCAGGGAAGGCGCGCTCGGGACCGATCGCCTCGACGATCGCATCGCGCAGGTCCATCATGCCCTGGCCATGTTCGGCCGAGATCGGGCACGGTTCGCCGAGGCCGAGCGTATAGGCATCGTAAAAGCCGCTATCGGAGCCGCGTGCCTCGGATTTGTTGGCAACGAGCACGACCGGCCGGCCGCGCTTGCGCAGCATTTCGGCCAATGCCTTATCGACATGCGTCAGGCCCATCTTGGCGTCGACGACAAAGAGCGTCAGATCGGCCTCGTCGATCGCAGCTTCGGTCTGGGCGCGCATGCGGCCTTGAAGGGATTCATCCTGAGCCTCTTCAAGACCGGCGGTATCGACGATGCGGAAGCGCAGGTCGATCAGCTTGGCGTCGCCGGGGCGGCGGTCACGCGTTACACCCGGCGTATCGTCGACAAGCGCAAGCTTCTTGCCGACCAGACGGTTGAAAAGCGTGGACTTGCCGACATTCGGGCGACCGACGATCGCAACCGTAAAGCTCATTTAGCGATCCTTCAGCCTTTTGCGACCGGAGCCTTGCCGGATGCAGTGATGAGATCGAGCAGCATCTGAGCACGGTTGGCAACGTTGCGCGGGCTCTGCGGATCGTCGACGATGGCCTGGAACCACTGCCGGGCCTTGGCGAAATCGCCGGCCTTGTAGGCGGCAAGACCGAGAACGTCACGCGCCGAATGACGGAAGGCGTTGGCCGGGACGGCCAGTTCCTGCGCTTCGGCGGCGACCTGATCGTAGGTGCCGGTGTCAACGAGCAGATAGGCAGCGCGCAGGCGAGCTGCATCGCGAACGACGACAGGAATATCCGTCTGCTTGCCGATCGCGGAGAACGTGGCGATGGCGCCGGCCGTGTCACCCTTCTGCGCCTGCAGCGTTGCCGCACGCAGACGCGCGAGCAAAGGATAGGAACCCGGACCGGTCTTCTCGATGTTGGTCAGCGCCGCAAGCGCGTCGTCGGTCTTGCCCTGATCGGCCAGCGTCAGAGCGGCGATGAACTGATCGCCGCCGCTGCCGGCCTGATTGCCCGCCCAGTAGCGGTAGCCGCTATAGGCCGCAGTGGCGAGAACGATGAGTACGGCTCCGCCGATGATGAGCCTGCCAAAACGGCGCCATACGAACCGCAACTGGTCCGAACGCAGTTCCTCGTTCACCTCTCGGATAAAGCTGTCGTCGTTGAATGCCATTCTCGTCTCCGGCCCAGGCCAAATTATACCAAAAGCTTAGCGCATGATGCCGAAAAGTGTCAGCGGTTTTCGCGCGACATTATGCTCTATCTCTCAAATTCCAGAGCGGCCTCGGATTTCGGGCCGATGCGACCTGAAACCATCCAGCTCTAGCGTTAGTGGGGCCTTCTACTCCATTTTGCGGCCGTTGTAAGGGGGAATGGCAGAAATCGTCACATAACGAGCGGCGAAACCCCGATAATCCACGCATGAAGCTTCCAGATGATCAAGGCCCAGACCACGGCGCCGATGACAATCGCATAAAGATCGTATTTCGCCGAAACGAAGGGACGCAGGGTAATTTCGCCGGCGCGTTCGCGCCGCTTGAGCGAAATGCGCAGAATTACGCCCCAGGCGAGGAAGGCGGCGAACAGCAGGATCGCGGCTCCATCGCCATTCGACAGAAGGTGCGCCAGCGCCCAGATCTTCACCGACAGCACCATCGGATGCTTGGTTTTGACCGCGATGTATCCCGCCGGCAGCAGAGAGGCGGTGAGACAGATCATCGCGAAAAGCATCAAAAGGATGGTGATGTGGCTCATCCAGAAAGGCGGCGACCAGATCGGCGTCATGTCTCGCGCCTGCCCGAATCCGTAAATCAGGACGATCAGCGCGACGATGCTTGCGATCGAATAGGCGATCTTCCAGCCGCCCTCCCCGAGGCTTGCGATCAAAGACGTTCGCAGGCCAGGCGCCACGACGCGGATCAGATGAAGGCCGAGAAACAGAACGATGCCGAGAATAAGCAATGCCATGGATGAAATCCTCTATGGTCTTGTAGTCACATCCTTATCGGCTGCCGCAAAAAAATGCCAGCATCACCGCAGCTTCGCCGCATTTACGCGAAAGGAAGAAAGCGATCCGCGGCACGCCATACGATATCGCCAGATGATTCCTGGCAAGCCGTGCTCGACCCAATCGATATTCGGTGCCCATGTTTCGCTTAGCTACCTGTTTTTCCCTTGTCGTTTCCCTCGCCTTGCCCGCTACGGCCAATGCGGATGACAAGCCCAAGCAATTGGTCATGATTTCCTTCGACGGCGCTCATGACAATGCGCTCTGGACGAAGAGCCGCGAGATCGCGTCGCGCAACGGCGCGCATTTTACCTACTTTCTGTCCTGCACCTTCCTGATGAACAGGGTACAGGCCAAGGCCTATCAGGGGCCGAAGCAGCGGCCGGGCAAATCGAATGTCGGTTTTGCCAAGAGCGAGGATGATGTCCGCACCCGTATCGCCAACATCTGGAGCGCCCATCAGGAAGGCCACGATATATCGAGCCACGCCTGCGGCCATTTCGACGGCAAGGGCTGGAGCGCGGCCGACTGGAGCCAAGAATTCATGAATGCCCGCCTTGCGCTTCGCGACGCCTGGAAGAATGTCGGCCTCGCAGACAAGGAGCCTCAAGGCTGGGAAGACTTCGCGACGAATGACGTCAAGGGATTCCGCGCGCCCTATCTCTCCACCAGCGACGGCCTCGTGCCGGCTGAGAAGGAAATGGGCTTCCAATATGATGCAAGCCTCGTCACCAAGGGACCCGTCCTGCCGCAGGTGGTCGACGGCATCTACCGCTTCGGCCTGCCCTTGATCCCAGAAGGCCCCGAGCATCGCCTGGTCATCGGCATGGACTACAATCTCTATGTCCGCCATTCCAAGGGCACAGAAGACAAGGCCAACGCCAAGACCTACGAGGACCGCACCTTCGAGGCCTTCGAGGCGGCCTTCGGCAAGCAATATGACGGCGAGCGCATCCCGCTGCAGCTTGGTTTTCACTTCGTCGAAATGAACGACGGCGCCTATTGGCGCGCGCTCGATCGCTTCGTCAGCGACGTCTGCCACAGACAGGACGTCGCCTGCGTCAGCTATTCCGAGGCGATCCCGCTGATCGCAGCCAGAGGCAAACCGCAGCAGGGGTAAGGAGCGGCCCTTCCATTGCCTCGCAAGCGCAAAGCCGCACCAATTGCGCCACCATTGAAAAAGGCCCCGTTTCCGGGGCCTTGCTGCATCAGCCGTCGGCGTGGATGACGCCCGCCTGGCGCTCGAGATAGGTCTGGTCGATCTTTGGTAGCGGCGTATCGTCAATCGCGGCTTCGAATGCCTTCAGGCGCTTGTGGATCGACAGAAGTTCGATGATCGTCGTCCAGGAATTGACGAGATACTGGAACGAATTGCTGACCTGTCCGAACGCGGTGGCGATCTGCTGGTAGATACCGTAGGTGATCGCGCCAGCAACGAAAGTCGGCACCAGCATGAACAACACGAACATCGTATCAGCCTGCAGATAGAAGTAACGGGCGACGTTGAAATAAACGTAGTGGAAATAAATCCGGAAATAGTTCCGCCGCACGTTAGCGAAAAGCTCCTTCACCGTCGCCGGCTGCGCACGCTCCTCATGGTCTTCTCCATAGACGAGTTCCTTGCGGTATGCCGCTTCCACGCGCTGATTCTTGAAATTCAGGCCTGGAAGCTTGATGCCGGCTACGGCAAGCAGGACGGTCCCGAAAATCGACCAGAAGAGCGCAAGCCAAAAGAGCGAGTGGGGAATCTTGCCGATGATAGGGAGTTCCGTGACATAGGTCGAAAGCGCCAGCAGGATCGGAAGGAACACGATCAGCGTCATGACGGAATTGATGAGACTGATGCCAAGGCCTTCCAACACGCTGGAAAAGCGCATCGTATCCTCTTGAACGCGCTGAGAGGCGCCT
>NZ_JAUQTZ010000093.1:0-24252 GCF_059803845.1 Rhizobium sp. UFLA01-1127
GTGCGATCCGCACGGTGGTCGCCCGCCTGCTGATCTTCTATGTCGGTTCGGTTCTGCTTCTGTCGCTGCTTCTGCCCTATACGGCCTATAAGGCCGGCGAGAGTCCCTTCGTCACCTTCTTCGGGCTGATCGGGATCAAGGGCGCCGACATCATCATGAACCTCGTCGTGCTGACGGCCGTGCTGTCCTCGCTCAATGCCGGCCTCTATTCCACCGGCCGCATCCTGCATTCGATGGCCGTTTCCGGCTCCGCGCCGGCAGCGCTTGCCAGGATGAACAAGGCCGGCGTGCCCTATGTCGGCATTGCCGTAACGGCCGCCGTGACCGTCATCGGCGTGGCGTTGAATGCCGTCGTGCCGTCGGCCGCTTTCGAAATTGCCCTCAATATTTCGGCGCTCGGCATCATCTCGGCATGGGGCGTGATCGTATTGTGCCAGCTGAAGCTCTGGAATCTGTCGAAGCGCGGCGAGATGAAACGTCCGGATTTCCGCATGTTCGGCGCCCCCTATACCGGTATCCTGACGCTTGTCTTTCTTTTCGCGGTGCTGGTGCTGATGGCGCTCGACTATCCGGTCGGCACCTGGACGATCGCCTCGCTCATCCTGATCGTGCCAGCCCTCGTCATCGGCTGGTATCTGCTGCGCGACCGTATCCATCGGCTGGCGGCCGAACGGGGCCGGTCGTGACGGCAGGGCAGGTCAATCCGCTGGTGGCAGTCATCGCCACCGGCGGCACCATTGCAAGCGAGCGCACCGATAGCGGCGCCAGCGTCCCATCATTGTCGGGAGAGAGCCTGCTGGCGCTTCTGCCGGACATGCCCGTCGATCTCCAGCCCGTCGAACTGATGGCGAAGGATTCTGCGAGCCTCGCGCTCGCCGACATGCAGGACATCAGCGACAAGATCGGTGAATTACTGGACGATGCCGCCATCAGCGGCGTCGTTGTCCTGCATGGCACGGATGCGATGGAAGAGACCGCGCTCCTTGTCCATCTGCAGCGCAATTTGAGCAAACCGGTCGTGTTTACGGGGGCGCAATTTACCGCGGATCATCCCAGGGCTGACGGTCCTGCAAATCTTGCCACCGCCGTTGCCGCTGCCATCGATCCTGTCAATGCAGATCGCGGCGTGCTCGTCTGTTTCGGCGGCCGGCTGCTGCCGGCTTGGGGGCTCTATAAGCACTCTTCGGATATTGCCGATGCTTTCAGGCAATCGCGGCCGCTCGAAAATCCGCCAAGCCCGCGCCTTGCGGCGGCGGTCGATAAGGTGCGGATCGATATCGCGGCAATCTATCCGGGCTGCGACTCGGTGCATGTGGATGCGAGCGTGAGGGCCGGCGCCGATGGCATCGTTCTGGCGGCGCTGGGCTCGGGCAACGCCAATCCGCGCCTGGTCGAAGCCGTCAGGCGTTGCGCCGATGTCGGCGTACCGGTCGTGGTTTCCAGCCGAGTTCCGGATGGGCTGCTCGTTTCGAGCTATGGCGGCGGCGGTGGCGGACATGATCTTGCCGAGGCCGGTGCGATCCATTCCTCCACGCTGCGGCCGGGGCAGGCGAGGATCCTGCTGGCAGCCCTTGTCGCTTCCGGCGCCGCACCTCAACTCATTAGGCAGGCATTCGCGGATTTCTCAGACGTGAAGTCCTGAGCAAGGGCTTTCAGGGGCAGGATGAGAGCAAGGGCTAAAGCGCTCTTCTGGCCAGCTTAACGACGTTAGTCCGTGGAAAAGCAATCTTGTCTCGTTGGATTCAGAGGGCTTGAAATCAGGTCTATTACCTTGCATATACATGTGGATATGCAAGAAGGAAGGCCAGCATGCGCCATCTCCGACATAACGAACCTACGCAGCCGCGAGAAGCCAAGCTCTTTCGCAACAACAAGAGTCAGGCTGTACGTATTCCGGCTGACTTCGAACTTCCTGGCGATCGGGCGATGATCTACCGGGAAGGGGAGCGGCTTATCATCGAGCCGGTGCGCCGCAAGAGCTTGCTTGATGTTTTGGCGAGCCTGGAGCCACTCGGACCGGAGGATCAGTTTCCCGATATCGATGATACTCTGCTGCCAGCGAAGGAAGTCGAGCTTTGAGCAAGCTCTATATGCTGGATACCAATATCGTATCCGAACTTGCGCGAAACCCACAGGGTGCCGTTGCCAGGCGCATCGCTGATGTCGGGCCGGATGCTATTTGTGTCAGCATCATTACAGCCGCAGAGTTGCGCTATGGCTGCGCCAAAAAGGGATCGCCAAAACTACAGGCGCAGGTCGAGGCCATTCTGGGAAGCATACCGGTGCTGGCGCTTGATGTTCCTGCCGATGCCGAATACGGCGCCATCAGGGCTGAGCTGGAAGTTGCCGGCAAGCCCCTCGGTCCAAACGACCTGTTCATCGCTGCCCATGCCCATGCGCTGGAAGCAGTCCTGGTAACGGCCAACATCGGCGAGTTTAAGCGCATCCGGCATCTCCGCGTCGAAAACTGGCTAGATTGAGCGTCTTTCCCGTAAAAATAAGACAAGCTGAGCGGCAATACTCTGCGATCTGAAGGTCATCGCGGGCGATTTGCATGTCAGCAATCAAGTTTCGGTCGCAACCCTTTGAAAGTCGATTTCAACCATGGGAACGGGCCGGCCGTCGATTGACGGCGCGGCCTCTCACATTGACTGGATAATGCCTTCGTCAAGCCGTGTGCGCAGCATTGGCGACGACAACGGGGATCAAGAGATCGCCCCAGTTGCCGTTGCCGCCATGGTGGCGTGCCGAGCGGACGAGCTCGACGGAAACGCCGGCATCGACCGCGTTCATCACGGCCTGATTGAGGCGATGCAGCTCATTGGCCAGCATACGGATGGCCGCCTGCTGATCGGCATTCATGGTGAGAGATTGCTCTTCGGCTCTCTCGCGAACGCGTGCTATCGATGCCATGTCATTCTCCTCCTGTAATCCTGATGTCACTCGGCTGCCGGCTTGAACTGGGCATGCTCGGTCGATCCGTGCATCGCCGTGGTGGATGACTGGCCGCCGGTTATCGCCAGCGAAACCGCATCGAAATAGCCAGTGCCCACTTCGCGCTGGTGCTTGGTAGCGGTGTAGCCATTTGCCTCTGCCGCAAACTCCGCCTGTTGCAGTTCGGAGTAGGCGGCCATCTGGCGAGACTTGTAGCCGCGGGCAAGCTCAAACATGCCGAAATTCAGCTGGTGGAAGCCGGCAAGCGTGATGAACTGGAACTTGTAGCCCATCGCACCGAGTTCACGCTGGAACTTGGCGATCGTTGCGTCGTCCAGGTTCTTCTTCCAGTTGAACGATGGCGAGCAATTGTAAGCCAGCAGCTTGCCGGGATAAACCCGATGCACGCCCTCGGCAAATCTGCGCGCCTGTTCCAGGTCCGGCTTCGACGTCTCGCACCAGATGAGGTCGCAATGCGGTGCGTAGGCGACGGCGCGGGCAATACAGGGCTCGATTCCGCTCCTGACCTGATAGAAGCCTTCGACCGTGCGGCCGGCGTCGTAATCGACGAAGGGCCGGTCACGTTCGTCGATATCCGAGGTGAGCAGCTTGGCGGCTTCGGCGTCGGTGCGTGCGACGACAAGCGTCGGCACGCCCATGACATCGGCGGCAAGCCTGGCCGCGTCGAGATTGCGGATATGGGCAGCCGTCGGGATAAGAACCTTGCCGCCAAGGTGACCGCACTTTTTCTCCGACGCCAGCTGATCCTCGAAATGGACGCCGGCGGCGCCTGCTTCGATATAGGCCTTCATGATCTCGAAGGCATTGAGCGGACCGCCGAAGCCAGCTTCGGCATCGGCAACGATCGGTGCAAACCAGCTATCGACGGAAAGGCCTTTGCCTTCGGCGGTTTCGATCTGGTCGGCGCGTTGCAGGGTGCGATTGATGCGCTTTGCCAGCTCCGGACCCGCGTTGGCGGGATAAAGGGACTGGTCGGGATACATCGCCGAGGCCGTATTGGCGTCGGCGGCAACCTGCCAGCCCGAGAGATAGATCGCCTTCAGACCGGCGCGAACCATCTGCATGGCCTGGTTGCCGGAAAGCGCGCCGAGCGCATTGACAAAATCCTCTTCGTGAATGAGCTGCCAGAGCCGGTTCGCGCCCATCTCGGCCAGCGAATGGCGAATGACGATCGATCCGCGCAGCCGCTTCACATCTTCGGCCTGATAGGGCCGCTCGACGCCATCGAAACGCCCGGAAGGCGCACTTGGGACCAGTTTGTAAAAATCTGTCATTATACTCTCCCGATATTTCCTTTCGATCCTCCGATCGATCTCGATCGCATGACTATTTTTACAATATCGCCGCTGCGGTAGCCAGTGAAACCCGAAGATCCCATTGAACAAAAGGGTTATGATGTGTTATCGTTGACATTGACTCCCAGTAAAATTGTAAATTATGTAAAAATTGACGGCTGAGAATTTGTAAAAGGTATGACGTATGGTGGAGCGCAAGATCTTTGCCGGGCCTAAGGTTCGGCGCATCCGCATGGGGCTCGGCCTGACACAGACGACGATGGCGCAGGCGCTCGATATCTCGCCGTCCTATCTCAATCTCATAGAGCGCAATCAGCGGCCGCTGACGGTGCAGCTGCTGTTGAAGCTGTCAGCGGTCTACAAGGTCGACCTCGACCAACTGCAGGGCGAGCAGGGCGGCAGTGCGGCGCAATTGCGCGAAGTCTTTGCCGACCCGCTGCTTGCGGGCGAGGTTCCCGGCGATCAGGAACTGATCGAACTTGCCGACGCCGCGCCGAACGCGGCAAACGGCGTGATCCGGCTCTACCGCGCCTATCGCGAGCAGGCGGCAAGGCTTTCCGATCTCGCCGAGCTTCTGTCGCGCGAGGGCAGGGTTGCCGAGGTTGCCGGACCGCGTCTCCCGCTCGACGAGGTTCATGACCGCCTGCAGTCGCGCCCGAATTTCTTCATGCGTATCGAAGATGCCGCCGAGGCCTTTCATGACCGCTTGTCGCCCGGCGACGACATGGTGGGTGCGTTGAAGGCATGGCTGAAGGGCCAGCATGGAATTGCGGTGCGGCTGTTGCCGGTGCGCTCCATGCCCGGCTTGCGCCGGCGCTACGACCGGCATTCGATGCGGCTTTTTCTGTCGGAACGTCTGTCGCCTTTCGATCAGATCCGTGAGATTGCGACAGAAGTCTCTCTTTTGGCCCTGCGCGAGGAGATCGCTGCCGAGCTGAACGCTCTGGCGCTTTCCACGCCTGAAGGCAACCGCATCGCCCGGTTCGAGCTGGCGCGTTATGCTTCCCATGCTCTTTTGATGCCATACGGCGCCTATCTCTCGGCTGCGCAGCGAATGCATTATGATATCAATGGTCTGGGCGCCCGTTTCGGCGTTTCCTACGAGCAGGCCGCCACGCGGCTGACCAGCCTGCAGCGCCCGGGCGCATCGGCCATTCCGTTTTTCCTGATGGAGATCGACAATGCCGGCCATCGCCTGCGCAAGATAGGCGCTCAAGGCTTTCCGCAGGCGCGCTTCGGTGGCGGCTGCCCCAAGCTCAATATCCATGCCGCTTTCGCGCAGCCCGGACAGATACTGGTCGATGCCGCCCAAATGCCGGACGGCGGAAGCTTTCTAACGGTCTCGCGAACGATCGAAGGCCCGCGGGCCGACTTTGGCGACAGGGTGCGACACACGGCACTTTTGATCGGCTGCGATATCGCCCATCGTGACGAGGTGATCTATGGGACAGCGCTTGGCGTCAATCACATCGCGATCGGTCCGGCCTGTCGTCTATGCGAGCGCCAGGGCTGCCTGGCAAGAGCCGAACCGCCGGTCACACGCCCGCTTGGCCTCGACGAAATGGCGGCGGGCCTCAGTGTATTCGATTTCCAGTGACCGCATCGATCGCCGCTTGCTCGAGGGCCGGGACGCCGCCCCCACGCCTCTCTTGTCCGCTCACGCAGGCAAGTCAGGCATAAAGCCCGAATTGTGCATCATGCAGCCGCGCATAGGCACCGCGGCTGGCAAGCAGTTCGTCATGCGACCCCTGCTCGACAATGGCGTTGTCGCCCATGACGATGATGCGGTCCGCATTGCGGATCGTCGACAGCCGATGTGCGACGACCAGCGTCGTCCGTCCTTTCGCAAACTCCAATAGAGCCTGCTGGATTGCGTATTCGGTCGCGGTATCGAGCGCGGATGTGGCCTCGTAACAGCACCGCTGCAATTCCGCATGAACAGGACTTGGCGTAGTTCTTTTGCACAAAAGGTAGCAGCTTCGCCATCAACACCTGCAGCGGAGGCGGTTCATAAAATGGCGGCAGCGGCGTCAGTCGGAAATTGCTAGGCGGGACCGCCCGATCACCTCGGCGCGGGTCGGCGCCCCCGATCGTCCCCCGAATAGCTCGCACTTGATGGCGGCGGCGATGGAGGAGAAGCGGATCGCGTCCTCCGGTGCCATTCCTTCCGCGATGGCGAGAGCGAAGGCGCCGTGGAAAATATCGCCGGCGGCAAGTGTATCGACAGCCTTGATGGTAATGGCCGGGCAATGCGCGACTTTATTGTCTTGTTCGTCAAACCAGTAGCTGCCGGCCGAACCTGCCGTCACACAGATGAAGGCGTGAGCGGATTTCTGTTTCAAACGGAGGACCATTTCCGGAAGCCGCTTTGCACCGGCAAGACGTTGCGCGGCCGGTTCCGAAAAGACGATGTGCGTGGCTTCCGGGGCGAGGCGCTCGATGATGCCGTCAGGTGCCACATCGCCGTCGAGAATGGCCGGCTTGCCCATGACTTTGGCTGCTCTTAGAACCTGAAGCGCCAAGGCCGGCCAACGGACATCGACGAGCACGGCATCGAAGGCGACAATATCGCTCGCTGCGAATTCCTTCTCCTTATGGTGCAGCTTCGGATCGTAGAAGGGAACGATCAGTCTTTCGCCGTCATCGTCCACCAGAATGGTCGAGACGGCCGAGCGGGCGCCCGGCACCCGGGACATGCCGCCGACATCGATACCGGCGGCATCAAGATCGCGGACGATGCGCTCGGCGGTTTCGTCATCGCCGACGGCGCCCCACAGGCTCGCCTTGCCGCCGAGCCTGACGATGGCGCAGGCCGCGCTCGAAGCCATGCCCTCGGCGATCTGCAGCATGTCATAGGGCAGGACCTTTCCCTGACCCTGCGGAAGAGTGGGCACGCGAAAGAGCGTATCCAGAACCGCAGCGCCAACACAGAGGATGTGCTTGGCAGCGCCGGCGGGTGGATCGAAAATGGATACAGGGTTCAAAGGCTTTTCCCGCTTGTTTTGTAGACGCAATGCAAACCCGCCGGATCGATGGCGATATCCATCCGGTCACTGCGATGCTTCCCAATGCTTTGTTTATCCACCGGTGTCGGATAGGTCATTTGACGGCGCCGGCCGTCAGTCCTGCAATGATCTGCCGCTGCGCGAACATGGTCAGCACGAGAACCGGCAGCGTCACGATCAAGGCGGCGGCAGCCAGCGGTCCCCAGCTTACCTGTTCGAAGGAGAGCATGTTGTAGACGGCGACGGGCAGCGTGCGGGTCTCGCGACTGGCAAGCACGATGCCGAAGACGAAATTGTTCCAGGAGAAAATGACCGAGAGGATGAAGGCGACGACGATGCCGGGGCGCGCGATCGGCAGGGCGACCAGACGAAAGACCTGCCATGGAGTGGCGCCGTCGATGGCTGCCGCCTCCTCCAGCTCCATCGGGGTCGTCTCGAAATAACCGATCATGATCCAGACGACGATCGGTACGGTGACGACGAGATGGATGATGATCTGCGGCCAGAGCGTTCCGAGCAGGTTGAGCCACTGGAACAAGAGAAACAGTGGGATGAGAAAGGAGAGGCCGGGCGTCATGCGGGCGATCATAATGACGATTGCCGACTTCTCCGCCTTCAGCCGCGCAATGCCGTAGCCCGCCGGCACGCCGATGACGAGCGCAAGCAGGGTCGCGGCCCCCGTCACCAGCATGGAGTTCCAGAAATAGAGGAAGAAGTTGTTTTCCCGGAAGACATTGACGTAGTTCGTCCAGGCGAAGCGATCCGGAATGAGGATAGGCGGATAGGCGCCGTTATCGATCTCGTATTTCAGCGACAGCGAGATCATCCAGAGGAAGAACAGGAGGACAGGCGAAACGATCACCAGCGCCACGAAGAACAGGCCGATGCGGTTGAGTGTCGAGCGCTTCATCTCAATGTCCCTCCGCATCCGCCCATTTCGTTCGCTGCCGCATCATCAGCAGGATGAAGGAAAGTGCGACGATGAGAATGAAGAAAACCACTGCCATGGCCGAGCCATAGCCGATGTCGTAATAGGAAAAGGCCGTGTTGTAGAGGTAGATATTGATCGTCTCGGACGCCGTTCCCGGGCCGCCCTGCGTCATCGCGTAGATGATGTCGAAGCTCTTGATCGCGTCGATGCCGCGAATAATGACGGCGATCATCAGGAAGGGCGAGATCATCGGCAGCGTCAGATAGCGGAACTTCTGCCAGGCATTGGCGCCGTCGATTTCGGCACTTTCATAGGGTTCGCGCGGCACGGAGGCGAGACCGCCGAGCACGATCAGCATGACCAGCGGCGTCCATTGCCAGACCTCGACGAGAACGAGCGAAGGAATGACGCTCGCCTGATTGTAGATCCATTCTTGCGGTCCGATGCCGACCAGCGACAATAGGTAATTCAGCACACCGAGCTGGGGATGGAACATCATCGTCCAGACAAGCGCAACAGCGACGGGTGTTGCCATCATCGGCATCACGAAGATGCCGCGCAGAAATCCGCGCAGCGGAAAGTTCGCATCGAAGATCAGTGCGGCCAGCGTTCCGAGGATCAACGGACCGACCACGGAGAGCACGGTATAGAGAACCGTGTGCCACAGGGATTCCCAGAAGCGCATGTCGGTCGCCAGCCGGACGTAATTGTCCCAGCCGACGAAGCTCTGCGATTGGCCGAGCGTCCATTTGTTCACGCTCATCCAGAGGGTGAAGAGCCAGGGGAAGACGATCACGGCGGCAATGACGATCAGTGCCGGAATGACGAAGGGCCAGTAGTTGGGAGCAAGCCGTCTCGGCTTGCTCCTCCCTTCAGCCACTTTTGAGGCGGTGTCTTCGATGCTTGTGGAGGCCATCATCCCTCGCTTCGCGCCAGAACGGGCTCGAACTGGGCCGTTGCCGTTTTCAGCTCGGCCACCGGATCGGCACCGCCGATCATGTTCGTCAGCGCGACGCCGTAGATGTCACGGAATTCCGTGACGGGGATGATGACGGGCAGCGCAAGCTGAGAGACCTTGCCGGAGCCGGCGACGGCATCCAGCCATGCACCCGGCATTTTCACGCCCTCACGGACCTTCTGATCCTCGAGGATGGACTGACGGAACGGAACGCCGGCGCCTGCCTGCAGCAGACGCGCGCCCATCTCGTGCGAGATCGCCCATTGGCAGAAGAGGTAGGCCGCCTCCTTCTTCTGGCTGGCGGCGGTGATGCCGATACCGTCGCCGAAGGTTGCCGCAGCCTGCGCATTCGGCCCCTTCGGCATGATGCCATAGCCGACCTGACCGACGACGCGGGACTTTTCCGGATTTTCGATCGGCGGCGCGAAGCCGATGCCATCGAGCCACATGCCGATCTTGCCCTGCAGGAAGGCCGATTGCGCTTCTGCCCAATTGAAGCCGGAAACGCCTGGAGGTGCCGATTTCGTCATCAGTCGCTGATAGAGCTTGGCGGCATCCACGGCTCCTTGAGACTCCGTCTGCAGCTTGCCGTCGGCCGAAAGCGGCGTCGCGCCATAGCCGAGCATGAAGGCCGTCCAGACCGGCGTGTTGGCATTCTTCAGGCCGCGGGCGACGAAGCCATAAGTGTTGGTCGATTTGTCGGTCAGCGCCTCGGCGGCCTTGGCCATGTCCTCGAAGGTTTGCGGATAGGCGAGGCCCTTCTTCTCGAACAAGGCCTTGTTCCAGTAGACGATCCAGTAATCGACCGAGAAGGGCAGGGAGCGCATGGCGCCCGAGGAGTCCTTGGCGAATTTCAGGCCAGCCTCGGCGAAATCGCTTTCCGTCAACGAGGGATCGGTGAGCGACGGGTCCTTCATGAAGCCGCTGATATCGGCGAGCCATCCGCCCTTTTCGAACTGGCGCTTCTGGACATGGTAGCTCAGATGCACGACGTCGAAGCTCGGCTTGCCGGAGGAAAGTTCGATCGTGGTCTTCTGGCGCTGCTGCTGCTCGGGCGTTGCTTCCGCGTTGACCTTAATGCCGGTCAGTGCTTCGAATTCGTTCAGATATTTAAGGATCGTTTCGCTGCGCGGACTCTTGATCAGGTTGACTTCGAGCGTCGTGCCGGAAAAGCGCTTCCAGTCTACTGCAGCCGAAGCGGTGCGCACGCCCAGAAGGCTCGCCGCGCCAAGTGCAGCCGTGCCGGCCATGAAGCCGCGACGTGTCGGATTGAAAAATGACGATGACATTCCGTTCCTCCTCCTTTGGCCGAAAATCTCCTCATTCGCGGCCTGTTGTCTAAAGCTGCTTACATCTTAAGCGCGCGATCCCGCGCCCCGCCGATATGGGATACGAGCGCGGCAACAGCCTCCTCGGCGGATCGCCGTTCGATGGCTTCTAGCACTTTCAGATGCTCTTCCATGACCGGACCAACATGGCCGTTGATGCGGAACCTGTCCTGGCTGATCAGCCGCATCTTGATCGAATTGACCCGATAGGCGTTCGAGATGATCGTGTTGCCGAGCGCATCGATGAAGGCATCATGCATACCCCAATCCACCGATTGCGCATGAAGTTCGAGTTCCTGCGAGCTGTCGCCGGCCCGGATGGCATCGGCAATGTCGCGATGATCCTTGAGAAGCCTGGCAATCGTCTCGTCCGATGCCGTATGGGTAAACAGAGCGACGGCTTCTTTCTCCAGGAAAAGACGAAGCTGGAAGGCTTCGCGGATCAGATCAAGATCGATATGGGCAATCTGCAATCCGCGCTGCGGAACCGTCTTGATCAACCCTTCGGCCTCCAGACGAGGGATCAATTCGCGGATTGCGCCCAGCGTCAGTCCCGTCAGTTCGACCAGCCGCCGCTGCGAGATGAACTGCCCCGGCCGAACGTCGCGCGCCAGAAGATGGCGCGTGAAGCTCTCATAGGCCTTCTCTCTCAGCGTCGGCTGTTCGCCTGGTCCGTCCATCAGCAGCTCCCGGCCGTTCGGTTAGGCCGCCCTGGCGCGAAACAAGGCGCCGAAGGCGGCAAAGAGCGTGTCGGAATCTTGGCTGTTCAATGGCACGAGTGGTGGGCGCACTGCAAGCCAGCTATCGTCTTCCGTCAAGTGGGCGAGAATGGCCTTTATGGACGGGATGACCGGATATTGGACCAGTTGGTCGACGAAGCGCTCGACCTTGGCATCATCAACGCCCTTTTCCGCCAAGGCCTGGACTTCGCGGGGAAGGAGATTTGCCAGACCGGAAATCGCACCCTGGCCGCCGAGACGCACCGCATGCGCCAGATGCCGCTCGTCACCGATCAGAATGATGAGATCACCATGCGTCTTCAGCAACTCCTCGGTATAGGGCCAATCGCCGGAGGAATCCTTAACGCCGACGACGACATCCGGAAATGCGGCGCGCAGGCGGCCGACGAGGGAGATGGAAAGCGGCACCATCGTCACCGAGGGGATGTTATAGACGATCACGTCACGGGCATGCGTGCCCAGCATGGTGAAAACGGCCGCGAACCATTTGAAGAGGCCATCGTCGCTGACGTTCTTGAAATAGGATGGCGGCGCGAGGAGAATGTTGCGGACACCCTGCGCCAGAGCCTGTCCAGCCTGGGCAGCGGCGTCCTCGGCCGCATCGACGAGTACGCCCATGACGATCTGCTCAGGCGCAATGCCGGCGGCTATCATCGCGGCCAGAACCTGCTTGCGTTCCTGCATGCCGATGGAAGCGCCTTCGCCCGTGGTACCGAAAAGTGTGACGCTTCTGCAGCCATTGGCAAGGCAATGCTTCGCCTGCCCGATCACGCCCGGGATCGCAATCTCGCCATCCGCATCGAAGGGTGTTGCCAGCGCGGCCGACAGGCCAAAATTCTCACTCATCCGATCCTCTCCCAATCTTGTGAGGTCAGTGTGTATCATGCTGACATGTTAGATGTAAAGTAAAGATCGGTTCAGTCTGATGACGCTAGGTTTGCTTTTCACGGAATTTCGCGCTGTCGGGTGCCGTACGATGCAGGGGTTGTCGCTGTTGCTCGCACCGCATTTGCCGCCCGGATGGGTCCGGCGCCGATACTATATTCTCGGAGGCGGGTTATTGCCCGACGTTTCAAACAGCGTCGTTGCGACTATTTGCCTGCCGAGGATTTTTCTGCGCAGGGGCTCGTCGATATACGCGTCCAAAGCCCAGCTCAATATCGCGAGCGCGGTAATGAAAAGCCAGACTGCAACGGAGATTTCACTCTGCGTGGCGGTGCCGAAGAACGAGGAGAACAACCAAAAGAATATCGCTGCCATCGGCAGATGGAGCACATACATTGGATATGAAGACGCGCCCAGAAACCTGCACATATTGGAGAATATCCGCGGAAGTATGACGCCAGCCCCGGCAGCCACGATCAGTGGCAGGATGGCAAGAGCTACGATCGCGTCATAATACACACGTGCGCCCGGCGAGACGTCGAGGCAAAGCGCTGCGACTAAAGCCGCGCAGCAAAGCAGGCCGATTCCCATGCCTCCGGACGGGATTCTGCTTCTCTGGCTGTAAATCAGGACGCCCGCGAAAAACGAATACAGTACCCGCGCGGGGCCGCCTGCGAGGCTGGCGAAAAACCAGCCTATGTCCAGGTTTCCAAATTTCCAAAGGAACAGCAGCATGAGGAGCGCGCCAATCAACAAGGGAGGTAGGGTTTTTCTCCAGGTGATTCCGGTCGAAGCAAGGCGCCCATAGAGGATATTTGCGAGAACTTCACAAAAGAGCGACCAGGCGGGGCCCAGTATGAAGGGTTGATCCAGCAGCGATATCGGCAGAAAAAGAGCGTTGAATAAAAAGGTTACGCCCCACGATAAGAGCGTCGCGCCATCAACGGCTTGAAGCCTTCCTAAATCATAGCCGGTCCTCAAGACGAGACCCATGATAAATATGGGGTAAAGTCTTACGAGGCGTCGCCAGAGGAACGACCTTTCCGACATTCCGGTTGCAAGCCTGCCGTTATAGGCGTGCGCTATGACAAAACCGCTCAATGCGAAGAAAAAATCGACGGCCAGATAGCTCGACTGGAAAGGTTGTCCGCCAAAAGTCTCTGAAATATGCCGCTGGGCCACCAAAACCGCCGCGCCCCCTCTGAGTGCATCCAAAAACATATAAAGATGGTTTTTGGGCCTCGTCATGGTTTTTGCGGGCGCTGCGTTATGCATATTGGTTTGGAGCCATAGAGGTTCTTTGGATAGACGATCCGAATACATCAAATTTGCAAGATAACAATATATCGAAATGATATTGCTGCATGAATGACGCGCCGTCGGGAAGAGGTGGCGATAGATTCCGTCATTTATTTAGGCAGTGAACCGTTCGAGATCGCTTAATCTGGCATTGATCAATATATCGGAGGCCGCCCCTCCTCGATAGTGTCTCCCCGCCTATCCTGCCAAGTGGCAGAGCTACTTCCGAACAGGCACGTAATCGACCCCGCCATCGATCCGTGCCGGCCTGCCATCGAGGAAAAGCTCGCCGATGCGGGGTGCCGAGCGGGCGATGACCTTGCCGCGCTTGACGACGGCGAGACGATTGGGCTTCAGGCGCAGCGCTTCCTGCGTATCGACAGCTTGCAGGACGACGAGATCGGCATTGCAGCCCTTTTCCAGCCCGTATCCTTGAAGGCCCATCGTCTTGGCGGAGTTGACGGTGAGCGCGTCGAAGATCTTCTTCTGGTCTTCGATGCCGGCCATCTGTGCGACATGGATCGCCATGTGCCCGACTTCGAGCATGTCGCCCGAGCCCATCGAATACCATGGGTCCATCACGCAATCATGGCCGAAGGAGACGTTGAGTCCGGCCTCCATCAGTTCGCGCACGCGCGTCATGCCGCGCCGTTTGGGGTAGGTGTCGTGCCGACCCTGCAGCATGATGTTGATCAGGGGATTGGGAATGACGTTGATCCCCGCTTCGGCCATTAGCGGGATGAGCTTGGAAACGTAATAGTTGTCCATCGAATGCATCGAGGTCAGGTGCGAGCCGGCGACGCGGCCCTGCAGTCCGAAGCGGACCGTTTCTGCCGCCAGCGTCTCGATGTGGCGTGACATCGGATCGTCGGTTTCGTCGCAATGCATGTCGACGGGAAGGCCGCGATCGGCGGCGATCCTGCACAGCGCCTCGACCGAGCCTCTGCCCTCATCCATCGTACGTTCGAAGTGGGGAATGCCGCCGACGATATCGACGCCCATATCGAGTGCCCGCTCAAGCGAGGCGACGCCATCCTTGGTGCGGTAGTAACCATCCTGAGGGAAGGCGACGAGCTGCAGGTCGATATAGGGCTTGACCCGCTCCTTCACCTCCAGAAGCGCTTCGGCCGTTACCAGCCTGGGGTCGGATGTGTCGACATGACTGCGGATGAACAGCAGCCCTTGCGTGACGGCAAGGTCGCAATAGCGCAGCGCGCGTTCGACAAGCTCTTCCTTCGTCACGATCGGGCGCAGCTCTCCCCAAAGCGCGATGCCCTCCAGTAGCGTGCCGGAAATGTTCATACGCGGCAAGCCGAGCGACAGCGTCGCGTCCATATGGAAATGCGGATCGACGAAGGGCGAGCTCACCAGCCGGTTGGTCGCGTCGATCTCTTCCTTCGCCTCCGTTGCGATCAACGCTTCGATTGCTGCGATCTTGCCATCCTTGACCGCGATGTCGATGCCCTTGCGGCCATCGGGCAGATTGGCACTACGAACGATCAGATCGAACATGAAAGGCTCCTCGGTTTCTGCCTGAATATAAAGGCCTAACTTGCTATATGCTCGATCAGATGCGCAATAGCAGTACGATAACGGTTCGCATCGCAGCCGGCATCGACAGCAAGGGCTGCGCGATCGAATGCGGAAAACGCCCTGCCGAGGGACCGATAAGACATTGGACGGCAATCGATAAAAATTGCCGATACAACTCGACCTTTCATTAACTAGGTCATTTCACGCAATATTTCGGTTTTCGTGCGACAAAGCGGCCGAAGGTAAGGTGACCCATGCAAGAACTCCAAGTTTCGTCAAAAATCATCAAATCCGTCTACTTTCGCCCGGATGACGGGCGGCTTTTTATCCGCTTCAGAAACGGCGAGGAGCGTCAGTTCACCGGCGTTCCGCAAAAAGCGGCGATGGCCATGGTAAAGGCGTCCTCGCCCGGCCAGCACTATATCGAGCACATCCGCACGCAGTTCGAACGCGTCGCTTGAGGCGAAGGCGGCAAGATTGCCGCCCGCTTGACGAGAAGGGCGGTCCGCGTGCTGCCATCTTTTAATTCTGTGGGGCAGCATGTGCTTTATCAATCAACGCATTGATAAACGTTGAGCAGCGCTATCTATATCAATCATAATCATCTTTCAGGGAGGAAGAGGCGTGATTGATGAAAAGCAGCTCATATCCAAGATCACCTGGAGGCTTATGCCTTTCCTGGGGATCCTTTATCTGATCGCCTATATCGACCGCCAGAACGTCAGCTACGCGAAGCTACAGATGGTCGATGCGCTCGGCATGAGCGAATATGCCTATGGTCTCGGCGCCTCGCTGTTCTTCATCGGCTATTTCATCTTCGAGGTGCCGAGCAATCTGCTTCTCGACCGGTTCGGCGCCAGCAGATGGTTCGCACGCATCCTGATATCCTGGGGAGCGGTCACGGTCGCATTGGCTTATACGCAGAATGCGACAATGTTTTATATCCTGCGCTTCCTGCTCGGTGCCTGTGAAGCGGGTTTCTTTCCCGGTGTTCTCTATCTGCTGACCCTTTGGTATCCTTCGGTCTATCGCGGCAGGATGGTCGGGCTTTTCATGATCTTCAGCGCCTTTGCCAACGCGATCGGCGCGCCGCTCGGCGGCATGCTGCTGGATTTGAACGGACTTTACGGTGTCGCCGGTTGGCAGTGGGTCTTCCTGGTGACAGGCATTCCCGCCATCCTTGCCGGCTTCGTTACCCTGCTTTATCTGCCGGACCTGCCGTCCAAGGCGACGTTCCTTGACGATACGGAAAAGAAATGGCTGAAGGACCGGCTCGCGGTGGAAAATTCGGGCATGGAGCAGAACGCCGCCGACGGCTTCAAGGCGCTCGTCAATCCGCGCGTGCTGCTAATGGCGCTTTGCTATATCGGCTTCCCGCTTGCCGCCTATGGCCTCAGCTACTGGCTGCCGACCATCGTCAAGAATTTCGGTGTCAGCAACACGACGAATGGCTTCTTGAACATCATTCCATGGCTTCTGGTCGCAATCGTTCTTTATGTCGTGCCCGCGGCTGCGGACAGGGCCGAGTCTAAGACTCCCTATATCGTCGTTCCCGCGCTGGTGGGCGCCATCAGTCTGGTTTTATCGGCCGTTATTCCTGACCATACGCTGCAGTTCGTTTTCCTCTCCATCGCGGCTGCCGGCATCTTCGCAGGCCAGCCGGTATTCTGGAGCTTGCCGTCGCGCTTCCTACAGGGGGCAGGGGCTGCCGCGGGTCTTGCTGCCATCAATTCGGTCGGCAATCTCGGTGGCTTCATCGCCCAGAACGTCGTGCCCTGGATCAAGGATGCGACGGGCAGCACGATCGCACCGATGTTCTTCCTGGCCGCCTGCCTTGTGATCGCGGTGCTGTTGGTTCTTGTGATCGGGCGCATGGTGCCGCGCACGCCGCGTCCGGAAGATCTCGGCAATTCAGGCGCAGCACGCGTGAAATGATTGTGCTCGTACGAGCAAAAATGTCCCCCAAATGAAAGGGGCGGCTTAATGGCCGCCCCATTTTTCAAGTGGCTGCTGATGCGGGCTCACGCAAAGGCGTAGGACCCATCCGGGCGCTTTGGCACGCGCCGCTGCCAATGGATATAGCCCTCCTCCTCCATGGCTTTCTCATCCATGTCGACGCCCCAGCCTGGCCGGTCGGGCCTGAGTTCGAGATAGCCGTCCTTTGGCAGATAGGGATCGACGACGTAGCGTGTTTCGCCCTGCCGCTGCTCGACCTCGTTGCCGCCATAGACATAGGCTTGGCCCTTCGGCAGCCGGTATTCGAGGATCTTGAAATTCTGCGCGGCGGCGGAGAAGTGCACGTTGACGGCGGTTGCCAGCGGCCCCATCGGGTTGTGCGGGGCAACGCCGACGAAATGCGCCTCGGCGATCGTCGCGATGCGCCGCATCTCGCTGATGCCGCCAACGACGCAGATATCCGGCTGGATGAGGTCGGCACCCTTGACCTGCAGCAGGCGCAGGAACTCGTTGCGGCTATAGAGAGATTCGCCCGTCGCCAGGACGCAATTGAGGCCCTGTTTCAGCTCGCCCCACATCTCGATATTTTCCGGGCGCAGCGGCTCTTCATAGAAGAGCGGGTCATAGGGTGCCAGCGCATTGCCGAGCTGGCGGGCAGCGATCGGCTCGAATATCTTGGCATGAGCGTCGAAGGCGATCTCATAATCGTCGCGTACGGTCTCGCGCAGCGAACGGAAATAGTCGGCCGATGCCTTGACGACATTGCCCCAGCGATGGGCATGCATGTCGATGCGCCACGGGCTGAGCTTGAAGGCGGTAAAGCCCCATTCGGCGTTCAGCCTGTCGAGTTCCTCGCGTGCGGCCGGTGCATCCGGCGCCGTGTAGACACCGGCATAGACCTTGATGCGATCGCGCACCGCGCCGCCGAGCAGCTTGTAGACCGGAACATTGAGTGCCTTTGCCGAGAGGTCCCAAAGGCAATGGTCGAGCGCGGAGATCGCCGAAAGGCCAAGCGCGCCTGGCGGGAAGCGGCTCTGCTGGATCAGCAGGTTGACGAGGTAGTCCACGCGGCTCGGGTCCTGGCCGGCGATGAAGCCATAGAGATAGTCGAGGATCGGAGGCAGCGCCAAATCGGGGCCGTGATTGTAGCATTCGCCCCAGCCGGTCAGTCCGTCATCCGTGTCCAGCGCCACGATGACGCGCGGGCGATCCTTGTCGCGGGTCATGAATACCCGCATGCGGTCGATCTTCATCTTACTTTCCTTCTATCGGTGGTCATAAATGCGGCGGGGGAGGTGCCGCAGGTGGAAAAAACCTTGCCGTGCTGCGGCGAAATCCGATGCGCGGCAAATAAGCGTTCCGGCCTTGTCGAATAAGGCCATCATGCAGCGCTTCCGTTCTTTACGTTTTCGGGCTCGACATAGCGGAAGCGTCGCGAGCGATCCCGATCGCGAGGGTCGGGGCGCGGGATCGCCGAAATCAGCGCCTGCGTATAGGCATGCTCGGGCGCGTTGCAGACCTTGTCGGCATCGCCGACTTCGACCAGCCGCCCCTTGTACATGACGCCGACGCGGTCGCACATGTAGCGGATGACGCCGATATCGTGGCTGATGAAGATATAGGCGAGGCCAAGCTCGTCCTGCAGGCGCATCAAAAGATCGAGCACCTGAGAGCGCACGGAGACGTCGAGCGCCGAGGTTGCCTCGTCAGCGACGATGACGCGCGGGTTAAGCGTGATGGCGCGGGCAATGCCGATGCGCTGGCGCTGGCCGCCGGAGAAGGCATGAGGATAGCGCTCGCGCGCCCTTGGATCGAGGCCGACCTGCTCCATCAGATGGCAAACGCGCTCGTCGAGTGCGCGGCCCTTGGCAATGCCGTTGACGAGCAATGGCTCGCCGATGATCTGCGAGACGGTCATGCGCGGATTGAGCGAGCCGAACGGGTCCTGAAACACCATGCGCAACTCGCGGCGTGCTGCCGCCAGAGCCGTTCCCTTGGCGGTTGCCAGATCGGTGACGTCGCCATCGGCGCGGCGATAGAGGATCTCCCCCGCAGTCGGATCGATGAGGCGCATGATCGAACGGCCCATCGTCGTTTTGCCGGACCCGCTCTCGCCGACAATGCCGAGCGTTTCGCGCGGCAGAAGCGAGATCGAGACATCGTTGAGCGCGTGAACTTCGCCAAAGGCCATCGACACATTCCGCAATTCGAGGATCGGTGCTGCGGTTCTGTCGAGCGGCGGCCGCGCAAGGCGGATTTCGGCTTTGCTTTCGAGCTTCAGAACCGAGCCGATCAGCATGCGCGTATAATCATCCTTCGGCGCATGAAAGATCTGCTCCACCGGGCCATACTCCTTGACGACGCCGCGATGCATCACGAGCACGTCGTCGGCGATCTGTGCGACCACGCCCATGTCATGAGTGATGAACAGCACCGCCATGCCGTTGGCCTTCTGCAGCCTGGCGATGAGGTCGAGGATTTCGGCCTGCGTCGTCACGTCGAGCGCCGTCGTCGGCTCGTCGGCGATCAGCAGTTGCGGCTTGCAGGCGAGCGCCATGGCGATCATCGCGCGCTGGCGCATGCCGCCCGAATATTGAAAAGCGTAGCGGTCGATCGCTTTTTCAGGCGAGGGGATTTCCACCTGTTTCAGAAGCGAAATCGCCTCGGCGCGCGCTTCGGCCTTGCTCATTTTCGTATGAAGGCGCAGCGCTTCCATGATCTGGTCGCCGACCGTGTGGACGGGTGAGAGCGATGCCATCGGTTCTTGAAAGATCATGGCGATGTCGCGCCCGCGGATCGACCTGATCTGGCGCCCGCGCGGATTGAGCTTGACGAGATCAACCGAACTGCCGCCGGCGCCATTCAAAGTGATCGAGCCGCTGGTGATGCGGCCGGGCGCATCGACGATCTGCAGGATCGAGCGTGCGGTAACGGATTTGCCCGATCCGCTCTCTCCGACGACGCAAAGCGTCTTTCCCGGCTCAATGGCAAAGGAGAGATTGTCGACCGCGCGAAAAATACCCGTGCGCAAAGGGAAATCGACAGAGAGGTTCTTAACCTGAAGCAGCGGACGGGCGGTATTCATGGAAACGATATCGGTCATGCCCGCCTCATTTGTTGTAGGGATCGGCAGCGTCCCGCAGGCCATCGCCGAGAAGGTTGAGCGCCATGACGGCTATGACGACGGCGATACCCGGCAGGAAGAGCCATGGCGCCGTTGCGATCGAGCGTATGTTCTGCGCCTCGCGCAGCAGCACGCCCCAGGAGATGGTCGGCGGCTGCAGGCCAAGCCCCAGGAATGAGAGGGAGGTTTCAGCCAGGATCATCGCCGGCACGGCAAGCGTGATGGAGGCGATGATGTGGCTCGCAAAACTCGGCAGCATATGGCGGAAGATGATACGTCCCTCACTGGCGCCATCGAGCCTTGCTGCGGCGACGAACTCTTCCGTTCTCAGCGACAGGAAACGGCCGCGTACGACACGGGCAAGCTGTGCCCAGCCGGTCAGAGACAGGATGATGGTGATCATCATGTATTGCAGCGCTGCCGGCCAACCCTGCGGCAGAGCCGCCGCCATGGCGAGCCAGATAGGTATCGTCGGCAGGGAGAGCACGAAGTCGATCAAGCGTTGGATGAAAAAGTCGAGCTTTCCGCCGTAATAGCCTGAAATACCTCCAAGAACGATGCCGAGCAAGAGCGAGAAGAACACGCCGACAAGACCGATCGACAGTGAGATCTGGGCGCCCTGGACGGTACGGCTGAAGACGTCGCGCCCGAGCCGGTCCGCTCCGAACAGAAGCAGGGGCGTCGACTTGTCCGAGGACGCCAGCAGATGGATGTTGCTCGTGAAGAGACCAAGGACGGAATATTCGTAGCCGCGTCCGAACAGGCTGATGGAGACACGCTTCGTGGTGTCTTCCTTGAAGATCGCGGCAAGCGTTTCAGGATCGCGGGTCAGCTTCAGCGGGTAATAATGCAGCCCGACGGAGAAGCCGTTCTCGGTGTCGATGAAATGGACCCTTTGCGGCGGGTGGAAGGTCGCGCGTGCATTTTGCTGATTGGGATCGTTGATCGCGAAGAACCCGGGTACGACCGCAACGATATACATCAGCACGGTGACGACGAGAGCGACCATGGCGAGCTTGTGGCGGCGGAAAGCCCACCAGATCAGCTGCCATTGCGAGGCGACCGCGTTGCGGTCGGGACGCAGGTTTGTGACGGCGATATCGGCCATGGGCTGCTCCTATTCCAACCGGATGCGGGGATCGACGAGGGCAAGCAGAATGTCACTGATGAGTGACCCGATCAGCGTCAGTGCACAGATCAGAAGCACGAAGGCACCGGCAAGATACATGTCCTGCGCCATCAGCGCCTGCAACAGCAACGGTGCCGCCGTCGGCAGATTGAGAACGATCGCCACGACGACAGACCCGGAAATGAGATTGGGCAGCAGCCAGGCGATCGTCGAGATGAAGGGATTGAGCGCGATGCGCAGCGGATATTTGACCAGCAGCCGGAACTCCGACAGGCCTTTCGCGCGAGCGGTCGTCACATAGGGTTTCGGCAGCTCGTCCAGCATGTTGGCGCGCATGACGCGGATGAGGCTTGCCGTCGAGGAGACTGCGAGAATGACGACAGGGAGCCAGAGATGCGACAGGAGGTTCAGCATCTTGGCGATGCTCCAGGGCGCCGTCTCGAACTCGGTGGAAAAGAGGCCGCCGACGTCCTGGCCGAACTCGACGGCTGCGACATACATCAACACCAGCGCCAGCAGGAAGGAGGGGATGGCAAGCCCGAGGAAGGTGAAGGCCGTAAACAGATAGTCGCCGATCGAATACTTCTTTACGGCCGAATAGACCCCGATCGGCAGCGCGATCGCCCAGGTCGCAATCAGCGTCGCCAGCGCCAGGACGAGCGTCAGCGCCATGCGTTCCCAGATCAGGTCCGAGACAGGCTGTTGCCATTCGAACGAGATACCGAAGTCGCCGCGCGAAACGATGTTCCATATCCATTTAAGATATTGGATGAGCATCGGCTGATCGAGGCCGAAGCGCTGGCGCAATTCCGCGGCCATGTTCTGGTCGATTACTTCATTGGACGAGGCAAGCGTAGCGATATAGGTCGTCACATAATCGCCGGGAGGAAGCTGGATCAGCACGAAGGCAAGGAAGCTGATGGCAAATAGGGACGGGATCATCCACAAAAGGCGTTTACCGATAAAAACCAGCATGGCTATTTCTCGCAGTGAGCGCTGCCGGCGGCAGCTCCGCATGAAGGAAAGCGCCGCCCTTTACGGATGGCGCCGGATCGGCATGATCAGCTCGAGAAGAAGAATTGCTGCGGCATGGCCGGCCCCGGATTGGGCCAGGACCAGCTGTCCGGCTGCTTTTCCGGAACATTGTGCAGATTGTTGCGGATGATGCCGAAGCCGCCGACGGCAAGGCAAAGTCCAACGGTTTCAAACTCTTCGGCGGCGATGTCGAATATCTGCTTCATGACGGCACCGCGCTTGTCGAGATCGGCCGTCGAGCGCGCTTCGTCGAAAAGCTTCATGCGCTTCTTTTGGCTTTCCGGCGGCTCCTCGCCCTTTTTGCCGTTCGAGGTGTACCAGACCGACCATGGGATTGCGTAGCGCGAGCCCTGCGGATGGAAGGCGAAGAAATCGCGCGGATCGAGCATCGGGTCGAGGCCGCCGGGTCCCGGCCAGACCTGCGCATCATGGGCATTGTCGTCACCACGGGTATAGTAGAGCGCCCGCTCGATGGTGTTGACCTTCATGTCGACGCCGATCTGCGCCCAATGCGCCTTCACCAGTTCCAGGGCATCGACCAGATCGGGATAAAGGGTTGGAATGACATCGACGGCAAAGAACATCTTCTGGCCGTCCGGCCGCAGACGGAAGCCGTTCGCATCCTTCTTGCCGTAACCGGCCTGATCGAGCATGGCGCCCGCTTTGTCCGGGTCGTATTCGGTAAATTGCCGCGCATATTTCTCGTTGTACCAGGGATGCTCGGGTCGCGGTCCGGCCTGGTAGGGCTGGCTTTGGCCAAAGTAGACGATGTCGATGATTTCCTGCCGGTTGATCCCGAGCGAGAGCGCCTGCCTTATCGATTTGTCGGCAAACATCTTGCGCATGGCCGGGTCTTTGTGGGTGATGTTGAAGTAGATCTGGCACTGCTGGGAGGTCGAAGGGATAAGGGTCAGAAGGCGATAGTCGCCCTTCTTCATGTTTTGCGAGAGCGTCGGCTTGTTGGCGAGCACGCTGATATGGCGTTCCTGAATATCGATCTTGCCGGAAATGACGTTGAGCATCAGGGATTCCACATCCTGCGAGATGCCGAAATTGATCTCGTCGACATAGGGGAGCTGGTTGCCCGATGTATCGACCTGCCAGAAATATGGGTTGCGGGTCATGATCACGCGTGTCGCGCCGCCGCTATAGGGCTCCTTGACGATCCAGGGATCGAGCGTCGGCTTGGCCGGATTGCCCCAGCGCGAGGGAATTTCGATGTCGCCGCACCGGGCGCGGAAAAATTCGGGCCAGCTGCTGGCCCCGGCCTTCTTGGCGTCGTCGGCAGCGTTCGGATTGTATTTCGGCAGGAACTGGCTGCAATAGTGCTTCGGAAACAGCGTCGGATGCTGGCCGAGCGGCGTCGCGAGATTTTCCAGATAGAGCGCGTTCGGTGCGGCAAAGGTGAATTTTACGGTGTAGTCGTCGATTTTGGAGACATCGACGGCCTTGCCGGCAACCGAGAGCTGCGCCGGCACCGCGCTATAGAGATCGGTATTTTTGACGCAGTCCTCGATGGCGAAAACCACATCATCGGCGGTGAACGGATGGCCGTCGGACCAGCGGGCGCCTTGAATAAGGTAAAAGGTAAATTGCGAGGCGTCGGCATTGACGTCCCAGCGCTCGGCGAGGTTCGGCAGGACCTGGGTGAACTCGAGGTTCCAGCGCACTAGGCTCTGATTGCCCACCATGCGCAGGATGCCGTTGTGATCGGACGAGCCGCGCAGGCCGCGCCGCAACGTGCCGCCATAGGTCCCGACCTTCTCGTAAGGGGTGACGACCATCGGCTTTTTCGGCAGACGGTCGGCCAGCGGCGGCAGCTTGCCGTCCTTGACGAGCGCAGCCAGGGCAGGCGCTTCGCCACCCGCATCGGCGGCGCTTACTCGGCCGGCCAGAGACAGGGCCGCCATTCCCGCCATGCCTCCCAGAACGGCACGCCTGCTGACGCCACGGGACAATATTTCATCGCGCATTGAATCCCTCCCACTTTTTGACCTCGGCCGGACTTTGCCTCAAGCCGATACGGCAGGCTCCCGACCCGCCGCGATGCACCTGTCTGGCGCAGCGGCAAGACCATAT
>NZ_JAUQTZ010000094.1:0-24172 GCF_059803845.1 Rhizobium sp. UFLA01-1127
GTACCGGTCTCGACGATCTTGCCCTTGGTCATCACGCAGACACGGTCGGCGAACTTGCGGACGATGCCGAGGTCGTGAGTAATGAACAGCATCGACATGCCATGTGCGCCCTTGAGATCGCGCAGCAGCTCGAGGATCTGCGCCTGCACGGTCACATCGAGGGCCGTCGTCGGCTCGTCGGCGATCAGCAGTTCGGGGCGGTTGGCGAGCGCCATGGCGATCATCACGCGCTGGCGCTGGCCGCCGGACAGCTCGTGCGGATAGGCCTTGAGCCGCTTTTCCGGCTCGCGGATGCCGACCTGGTTCAAAAGCTCCAGCGTGCGGCTGCGTGCGGCCTCGCCCACTATGCCCTGATGCAAGGCCAGTATCTCGCTGATCTGCCTTTCGATCGAATGGAGCGGATTGAGCGAGGTCATCGGCTCCTGGAAGATCATCGTGATGTCGTTGCCGCGCACGGCGCGCAGCTCGCTATCCGATGCCTTCAGCATATCCTTGCCCTTGAACAGGATTTCGCCGGAAGGGTGGCTTGCGGCCGGATAAGGCAAAAGCTTCAGGATCGAATTGGCTGAGACCGACTTGCCGGAACCGGATTCGCCGACCAGCGCCACGACCTCGCCCCGATGAATATCAAAGGAAACACCATCGACAGCAATCGAGGTCTGCCCGCCCTGATGAAAGGCGACAGAGAGATTGCGGACGGACAGTAGCGGAGTGGAGTTTTCGCTCATCGGAACGTCTTCCTCGGATCGAAGGCGTCGCGCACGGCCTCGCCGATGAAAATCAGCAGCGACAGCATGATCGACATGGTGAAGAAGGCCGAGAGCCCCAGCCAGGGAGCCTGCAGGTTGGATTTGCCCTGGGCGATCATTTCACCCAGCGACGGCGAGCCAGGCGGCATGCCAAAGCCTAAGAAATCCAGCGAGGTGAGCGTGGAGATCGAGCCCGACAGGATGAAGGGAACGAAGGTCAGCGTTGCGACCATCGCGTTCGGCAGCAGGTGGCGGTACATGATCGTGCGGTTGTTGACGCCGAGCGCGCGGGCGGCGCGCACATATTCGAAATTGCGCGCCCGCAGAAATTCGGCGCGCACGACGCCGACGAGGCCGACCCAGGAAAACAGGAGCAATATGCCAAGGAGGATAAAAAAGCCGGGCGGCAGCACCGATGCAATGATCAGCAGGATGTAGAGCACCGGCATGGACGACCAGATTTCGATGAAACGCTGCATCAAAAGGTCGGTCCAGCCGCCGAAATAGCCCTGTATCGCGCCGGCGCAGACGCCGACGACGGCCGAGCAGATGGTAAGCGCCAGGCCGAACAGCACCGAGATGCGGAAGCCGTAGATCAGGCGGGCGAGCACGTCGCGCGCCTGATCGTCCGTGCCGAGCCAATTGAAATTGCTCCAATTGCAGTTTGGGTCGGCCGCGCCGGCCGCGTAACCCGAGCAGCGAGCCTCCTTGCTCATCATCCAGAAAGGCGGAGTCGGCGCCGACATTCCCTTGGGAAGGTTGGAATTGGCGGTCTGATAAGAGTAGCGGATCGGCGGCCAGACCATCCAGCCATAGGCATTGATCTCGTCCTGAATATCCTGGGCGCGATAATCCGTCTGCGCCAGGAAACCGCCGAACTTCTCTTCGGGATAATCGACGAAGATCGGCGTCAGGATCTCGCCCTTGTAGGAGACGAGGATCGGCCGGTCGTTGACGATGAATTCGGCGCCGAGGCTGAGGATGAACAGAACCAGGAAAATCCAGAGCGACCAGTAGCCGCGGCGGTTGGCTTTGAAATTCTCCCAGCGGCGCACATTGGTCGGCGAGAACAGCCCCTTGCGCGGCGGCTTCACAGTCGTCGGAAGCGTCTGCTGATTGGCTGCGTCCATCATACGTCCCTCCGCTCGAAGTCGATGCGCGGATCGATCCATGTGTAGATCAGGTCGGAGATGAGGCTGACGACCAGGCCAAGCAGCGAGAAGATGAAGAGCGTGGCAAAGACCACCGGATAGTCGCGCTGGACGACGGAGAGATAGCTCAAACGCCCCAGGCCATCGAGCGAGAAGATGTTCTCGATCAAGAGCGAGCCGGTGAAGAAAGCGGAAATGAAGGCGCCGGGAAAGCCGGCAATGACGATGAGCATGGCGTTGCGGAAGACATGGCCATAGAGTACGCGCCGCTCGGAAAGGCCCTTGGCGCGCGCGGTGATGACATATTGCTTCTTGATCTCCTCGATGAAGGAATTCTTCGTGAGCAGCGTCGTCGTCGCGAAGGCGGCAAGCGACAGCGAGATCAGCGGCAGCACCAGATGCCAGAGATAATCGAGAATCTTCCGCCACCAGCTGAGATCGGCAAAATTGTCCGAGACGAGGCCGCGCAGCGGGAACCAGTCGAAGAAGGAGCCGCCGGCAAACAGCACGATCAGCATGATGCCGAACAGGAAGCTCGGGACTGCGTAGCCGATGATGATAATGCCCGACGTCCAGACATCGAAGGTCGATCCGTCCTGCACCGCCTTGCGGATGCCGAGCGGGATGGAAATGGCATAGGAGAAGATCAGGATCCAGATGCCGAGCGAGATCGATACCGGCAGCTTCTGGGCGATCAGATCGATGACCGTGGTGTTACGGAAAAAGCTCTCGCCGAAATCGAAGCGGATATAGTTCCACATCATCTGGCCGAAGCGTTCGAGCGGCGGCTTGTCGAAGCCGAACTGCTTGTCGAGCTTGGCGATCAGCTCGGGATCGAGCCCCTGTGCGCCGCGATATTTCGAGCTGCTGTCATCGAAGGATTGCTGGGCAGCCAGGTCGGCACCGCCACCCGACAGGCGACCATTGGCATTGTCGCCCTGCCCGGTCAGCTGCGCGATGACCTGCTCGACCGGGCCGCCCGGCGCAAACTGCACGATGGTAAAGGAAATGGCCATGATGCCGACGATGGTCGGAATCATCAGCAGGAGACGTCGCAGAATATAGGCGCCCATCAGCCCGCCGCTCCCCCGAAGAGGAATATATCCCGCCTCGCCTCAATCCATCTATCGATCAATTCACATTCCCTTCCGCCGGATGCAGGCCGGCGCAATCATTTCCGCATGAAACTGCCCGAATCAGCCCTGAGCATTTGGAGCCAGCAGACCCATCATTGCAAGAGAGGCTCACTTTCCGGCGCTTTTCGACCACCAGACATCCGGGAAGCCGATGGAATAATAGGGCAGCTCGGGCAGATGTTCGAACTTGTCCCAATAGGCTATCCTGGTCGTCGTCCCGTAGAACATCGGCAGCACATAGTGATGGGCAAGCAGCACGCGGTCGAGCGCCTTCACCGTCGCCTCCTTCTCCGTGACATCCTTTGCGAAGATCACCTTCTGGATGAGCGCATCGACGCCGGCGTCGGCTATGCCCGCATAGTTGCGGGACCCCTGACGGTCGACAGAGGCCGAGCCCCAGAAATCGGCCTGCTCGTTGCCGGGATTGAGCGTCTCTCCCCAGACGACCCAGATCATGTCGTAGTCGAAGCTGCGAATGCGATTGATATATTGTGACGTATCGACGGTCCGAATGCTGGCATCGATACCGATGCGCTTCAGGTTTTGGATGTAGGGCAACACTGAACGTTCCTGCGAGGCGCTGCCCAGCAGCAACTCCAGCGTAAACGGCTGGCCGGTGTGCGCATTCACCATCTTGTTGCCCTTCAGGACCCAACCCGCGTCCTTGAACAGGGCGATCGCCTTGCGGAAATTGTCGCGTGCTTTTTGCGGATCGCCACCGACGGGATTGGCATACGGCGTAGTGAAAACCTCGGCCGGCACCTTGTCCTTCACGCTGTTCAACACATCAAGTTCCTGACCCTGCGGCAGGCCGGAAGAAGCGAATTTCGTACCGAAGAAGAAGCTATCGACGCGCGTCAATTTTCCGAAGGAAAGCGTCCGATTCAGCTCCTCGAAATCATAGACATAGTTCAGCGCCTCGCGAACGCGTTGATCCTTGAACCGCTCCCGCCGCATGTTGGGAACGAGCGCCTGCATGATGCCGACCGAGCGTAAAGAATTGGGAAGTTCCTCGCGCTTGATGCGGCCGTCCTTGGCGGCCGGAAAATCATAGGCGGTCACCCAATGACTTGTCGAATTATCCTGCCAATAGTCGATAGCCCCGCCGCGAAACGCCTCGAAAGCGACATCATAGTCGGCGAAATAGGTGTAGGAAATCGACTTGAAATTGTTCTCTCCGACGTTGACCGGCAGGTTCTTGCCCCAATAGTCGTCACGCAGCTCGTAGCGGATCGAAGCGCCCGGCTGCACCGATGCGATCTTGTAGGGACCGGATCCCATCACGGGTTCAAGCGTGGTGCTGGAGATATCGCGCTGCTTGCCATCAGGCGCTTTGCCTTCCCACCAATGTTTCGGCACGATGGTAAGCTGGCCGAGGATCGAGGGTAGCTCGCGATTACCCTTCTCGTCGAAACGAAAGGTGACATCGCGTTCGCCTGTTTTTTCGGCGCTGACGACGTGAGCGTAGTAGCTCGTCGCCATCGGATTGAGTTCTTTGGTTTTCTCGAAGCTGAAGATGACGTCCTCAGGCGTCACTGGCGTACCGTCGGCCCATTTTGCTTCGGCACGCAGCCGGAAGACCGCGCTGGAAACGTCGTCAGGATAGGAGAGACCTTCTGCAAGCAGACCATACGAGGAATTGGCCTCGTCGTCGGCCTTCTTCAGCAGCGTGTCGTAAACCAGCCCCGTCCCCTCGGCGGGATTGCCCTTAAACAATACCGGATTCAAAGTATCGAAGGTGCCGTTGCTCGACAGCTTCACCTCGCCGCCCTTGGGCGCATCCGGATTGACATAATCGAAATGCTTGAAGCCGGGCTGGTATTTGAGATCGCCGAGGATGGCCGTGCCGATGCGGAATTGCTGCTCTTCGGCTTTCAAGGATAGAGGCATTGCCAGCAGGCAAAAAAGAGAAACGACCAAGCCTGCTTTCAACCGCGACAATGCCATCCATGATCTCCCGATGATTTCTGGAGAATCAGCATAAGGCAAATGAGGGCAAAAAGCAGGACGCAATCGCCCATCTCTTCACTTGCAATCGGCCGGCCATTGGCAAAATCAGCTTTCGGAGGCAGCTTCCTCCAGGCGCCGGCGCAGCATCAGGCGCAATTCGGCGAGGACGCGCCGATCCTCCGCGGCTTCCGGCTCGCTGGCGACAACGACGGCGATACGCAGCAGTTCGAGCACGATGCCCGACATCAGCGCGACATCGTCGGATATGGGCGGCCGCGCCTGTCGAAGGACGTTCGCAATCAGCTCCTTCAGCTCCGCACGCGAGCGCGCCTTGCGCTCCTTGGGGATATCGCGGCGTCCGGCAAGCACTGAAAGCTCCGGATATTCCTCGATGAAAGCGGCAAGCATATCGAAAATCGCCTCGCCGCCATCGGCTGCGGAAAGCCCGGCGCTGCGTTCCGCCAGATCGCGAAGCCCCGCCTTCAGCCGTTCCAGGCGATCGATATGCAAGGCTTCGGCGAGCAAAGGCTTGGTGGGAAAGAACTGATAGAGCGAGCCGATCGACGAATGCGCCTCGGCCGCAATCTCTGTCATCGTTGCCGCGTCATAGCCCTTACGCGCAAACACCCTCGCCGCCGCTTCGAGCAGAACGACGACGCGGTCATGGCCGCGCTGCCGCTTCGGCGCGCGCGTCTTTAATTCTTCACTTGATTTTTGTGAGGCAATCCTCATATTTTTCATTGTGAGGATACCCTCATGTTTTCTCGGAGCCCCAGATGTCACTATACGATCCCAAGACCACTGCTCTTGTTTCCATCGACCTGCAAAGCCTCGTTCTCAACCGGCCGCTCGCGCCCTACTCCGCCCAGCAGATCGTCGCCAATACGGTCGCCATCGCAAACAGGCTGAAAGCCGATGGCGGAACGACCGTGTTCGTCACGTTCGGATTTTCGGCAAACTATATCGACGCTGTCAATCAGCCGACCGACGAAAGCTTCCCGCTTCCGCCCGGAGGCCTGCCGCCGGCCGTGCTGGAGGTTCCCGCCGAGATAGCGGCGCTGACTCCGGATGTCGCGATCGTCAAGCACCAATGGAGCGCCTTCTATGGGACGGAACTCGATTTGCAGCTGCGTCGTCGCGGCATCAATACGCTGATCCTGACGGGCGTTGCCACCAATTTTGGCGTGGAAGGCACCGTGCGCGATGCTCATGCGGCAAATTACGCTGTCATTGTCGCCGAAGATGCCGTGACGACCCTCTCGCAGGAGATGCAGGATTTCGCCTGCACCAAGGTGCTGCCGCGGCTGTCGCGCATCCGCAAAACAGCGGAAATCCTGGCAAACTGACGCGTCCGAAGCAAAGCCCATGCGAGGAAAGGCGGCCGCCAATCGGCCATCTGTGATTGCTGTGGATTCACTTCCATCCTGTTTCAGGATAGTCTCGCCGCAAATCACTTCGGCTAATGCCGACCGTCTTTCAAGGATATGCATGGCTTCACTTCTGGCTCGCGCCTTTCGAACGATCGGCAAAATTTCCCTCGCCACCTCGATCGGGATGGGTCTTGTCGCCGGCGATGCGCTGGCGCAGCAGGCCGCACCTTCGCCCGGAAGTGCCAAGGCGGTCTTCGGAGCCGTGACGCTGCCGACACAGGGATCACCGCAATCGATCGGCTTCTACGCCAAAGGCTGCCTTGCCGGCGCCGTCGCCCTGCCGGCTGACGGCCCGACCTGGCAGGCCATGCGCCTGTCGCGCAACCGCCGCTGGGGCCGGCCGGAGATGATCGGCCTCCTGGAGCGGCTATCGCGCGATGCGGCCAAGAACGACGGCTGGCCGGGCCTGCTCGTCGGCGATATCTCGCAGCCGCGCGGCGGCCCGATGGTGAACGGCCATGCCTCGCATCAGATCGGCCTCGACGCCGACGTCTGGCTGACGCCGATGCCACAGCGCAAGATGACCGCGGAGGAGCGCGAAGCCCTGCCCTTCACCACGATGCTCGCCAAGGACAAATTCCTGACAATCAACGACAAGGTCTGGACGCCGGCGCATGCCCGGCTGCTGATGCGCGCGGCCAGCTACCCCGAGGTCGAGCGCATCTTCGTCAACCCGGCGATCAAGAAGAAGATGTGCGAGACCTGGACGGGCGATCGCAGCAATCTCGGCAAGCTTCGGCCGGAATACGGACACGACTCGCATTTCCATATCCGCCTTCGCTGCCCCGCCGGCTCTGCCGGCTGCACGGGGCAGGCACCGGTCGCCGCCGGCGATGGCTGTGACAAATCGCTCGCCTGGTGGTTCGGACCTAAGCCCTGGGCCAAGCCGAAGCCTAGCACCAAGCCGCCGGCCAAGCCGCGCGAGGTCATGGTTTCCGATCTGCCCAAGACCTGCCAGGCCGTATTGGCGGCACCCCCCGTTGTTTCCGCGCGCGCCGCTGCCTCTGACGTCGGGGGTGTCAGCGCGTCGGCCGAAACGGACGCGATGCCGGCCACCCGCGATACACCGCCGGGCCAAATCCCTCAGCATTAAGGCCCGGACCATCCTTTGCCGAGGCAGTCTTTCAAAACGCGCCCCCTTGGTATAGAAGGCGGATAAATCGATTGAAAGCATCGGGTGGAGCAAAGATTCATGGCCGGCAGCAAATGCATCGCATTGATCGCGCATGATCAGAAAAAAGATGCGATGGCGGAATTTGCACGGCGCAATGAGGCCGCCCTTGCCGATTGGAACATTGTCGCCACGGGCACGACGGGCGGCCGCGTCCTCGACGCCTGCCCCGATCTCAAGGTCACCCGATTGAAAAGCGGCCCGCTCGGCGGCGACCAGCAGATCGGCGCCCTCATCGCTACCGGAGAGATCGACATGCTCGTCTTCTTCATCGACCCCCTCACCCCCTTGCCGCACGATGTCGACGTGAAGGCATTGACGCGGCTTGCCGTTCTCTACGACATTCCGATGGCGCTCAACGAATCCACCGCCGAGCGGCTGATCAAAACACTGAACCATTAATCCGCCTTGCCGGCGGCAGACCACGGACCTGGCCATGCCCGAGCTCAATCACAGCGATGCCCCCCTGCCCTTTCCAATTCTGATCGGCGATATCGGCGGCACCAATGCCCGTTTCTCGATCCTTGCCGATGCGGACTCCGAACAGGAGCATTTCCCGGTCGTGCAGACGGCAAATTTCGCGACGATCGATGATGCCATCAAGCTGACCCTCGAGAACAGCAAGGTGCGGCCCCGCTCGGCAATTCTCGCCATGGCCGGCCCGGTGCAAGGCGATGAAATTCCGCTGACCAATTGCGACTGGGTGATCCGTCCGAAGACGATGATCGCCAATCTCGGCATCGAGGACGTGCTCGTCATCAACGATTTCGAGGCGCAGGCGCTGGCGATTGCCGAGATTTCCGACGAGCATCGCCAGACCATCGGCCAAGCATCTGGGAACATGACCGCATCGCGCGTCGTGCTCGGGCCGGGCACCGGGCTTGGCGTCGGCGCCCTGGTCCATACCCAGCATCAATGGGTGCCTGTGCCGGGCGAAGGCGGGCATATCGATCTCGGGCCACGCACGGAGCGCGACCTGCAGATCTGGCCGCATCTGGAGCCCATCGAAGGCCGCATCTCGGCCGAGCAGGTGATCTGCGGCCGTGGCCTGCAGAACCTCTATCACGCCATCTGCGCGGCTGACGGCATCGAACCGAGCCTCAAGGAGCCGGCCGATATCACCAATCATGCACTCGCCGGCACCAACAAGCAGGCCGAAGAGACGCTGACGCTGTTCGTCACCTATCTCGGCCGTGTCGCCGGCGATATCGCCATGATCTTCATGGCGCGCGGCGGCGTCTTTCTCTCCGGCGGTATCCCGCAAAAGATCCTGCCGGCGCTGCAGAAGCCGGAATTCCGTGCCGCCTTCGAAGACAAGGCGCCGCACACGGAGATGATGAAGACGATCCCGACCCATGTGGTCATCAATCCGCTGGCCGCGCTTTCGGGACTTGCAATCTATGCCCGCAAGCCGGCAAGCTTCGGCCTTGCGACCGAGGGCCGCCGCTGGCGGCGTTAACCGCCCGGCAAACAACCAATGGCGCGCCGAAACAGCCGGCGCTATACTTTTTTAAAGGGGTCGCGTTCCTCTATAATGGACGCAGCTCCGTGAGCGGCCTTAACCAGCGCGGCAAGCCATGTCTAGTCAAAGCCGTGCTAACTCTTTAATAGAGCCGCGGAAGCACGCGACACATGCGGCTCGCTTGGTCCATGACAGGAAGCCGATTATTGAAATTGCCTGACCCGAAAAGCAAGAGCGTCGACAGCGAGGCCATTACCGGCATGCTGAAGCGCATTATCGCCGAGAACGGCCGCGACCATATCCGCGGCTATACAATCGCGATTACCTGTCTGATCCTCGTCGCCCTTTCGACTGCCTACATCGGCTACATCGTCAAATCGGTCATCGACAGCGCCTTCATCGCGCGCGACATCGTCGATGCATGGCGCATCTGCTTCAGCATCTTCGTCGTTTTCGTGGTGCGCGGCTTTGCGGGATATTTCCAGTCGGTCATCCTGTCCAAGATCGGCAACAACATCATCGCGCGCTATCAGCGCCGTCTCTATTCGCATCTGATGACGCTGTCTGTCGGCTATTTCAGCGAAGCCCGTTCCGCGCAGCTCGCCGCCCGGATCAGCCAGAACGTCTCAGGCGTCCGCGATGTGATGAACCTGACGATCACGTCCACGGCGCGCGACCTTCTGACCTTCATCTCGCTGCTCGGAGTCATGGTCTTCCAGGACCCGGTGCTCAGCATTGCATTCGTCATCATCGCGCCGCCGCTCTTCCTGGCCCTGCGCTATATTTCCAAGCGTCTGCGCTCCGCCACGCGCGACGCGATCGTCCTGAACAGCCATGTGCTGGGCGCGATGCAGGAGACCATCCAGGGCATTTCCATCGTCAAGGCCTTTACGATGGAAGACGAGCTCGAGAGCAAGATCAACAAGCTGATCACCGCGGCCGAGCACCGGCAGAACCGCATCGCCCGCCTGTCGGAGCGCAACGGCCCGCTCATCGAAACCGTCGCGGGCTTTGCGATCGCCAGCCTCTTTGCCTATGCCGCCTACCGGTCGATCTACGACAATGTCTCGCCGGGCGTGTTCTTCTCCTTCGCCACTTCGCTGCTGCTCGCCTATGATCCGGCGCGGCGTCTCGCCAAGCTGCAGGTCCAGCTGGAGCGCGCGGTCGTCAATGCACGGATGATCTATGAGCTGCTCGACATGGAACCGCGCCAGCGCGACCTGCCGGATGCCAAGCCGCTCACGGTGAGCGGCGCCCGCATCGAATTCCGCGACGTGCATTTCGCCTATGGCGACGAAGCGGTCCTGTGCGGCGTGAGCTTCACCGCCGAGGGTGGGCAGACCACGGCGCTCGTCGGCCCTTCCGGCGCAGGCAAATCCACCGTCATCAATCTCATCCCGCGCTTCTATGATCCGAAATCCGGCAGCATCTTCATCGATGGGCAGGATATCGCCCATGTGACGAAGCAATCGCTGCGCCGGCAGATCGCCTATGTCTCGCAGCAGCCCTATCTCTTCGAAGGCACGATCCGCGACAATATCCGCTACGGCCGCCCGGAAGCGACGGATACCGAGATCGAGCAGGCGGCTCGCCTGGCCTATGCGCATGATTTTATCGAGGCGCAGCCGATGGGCTACGATACGCCGGTCGGCGAAAACGGCGTGACGCTTTCCGGCGGCCAGCGGCAGCGCCTGTCGATCGCCCGTGCGCTGGTGCGCGACGCGCCGATCCTGCTTCTGGACGAGGCGACCTCGGCGCTCGACACGGAATCGGAAGCCGCGGTGCAGAAAGCGCTGGAAGAGGCAATGAGCGGCCGCACGGTGGTCGTCATCGCACACCGCCTGTCGACTGTGGTGCGTGCCGAGAAGATCGTTGTCATGCAGAACGGCCGGGTTGTCGAAGAGGGCAACCACGAGACGCTTGCGGAGGCCGACAACGGCCTTTACGCTCGCCTCAACAACCTGCAGCGGCCGGCCATCTCAAGCAATTCCCGCAAATAGACGATAGGACGACATGAGCGACGATGCGATGAAGCTGGTGGTGGTTGGAGCGGCGGGCCGCATGGGACAGGCTCTCATCCGCATCATCCACGCAACGGACGGCGTAACCCTGCATGCCGCGGTCGCGCGCCCCGGCTCCGCCTTCATCGGCAAGGACGCCGGCGAGATCGCCGGATTGGGGCCGATCGGCATTCCCGTCACCGACGACCCGCTTTCCGCCTTCCTTCATGCCGAAGGCGTTATCGATTTCACAACGCCGGCGACCAGCGTCACCTTTGCCGGGCTTGCCGCGCAGGCACGCATCGTTCACATCATCGGCACGACCGGCTGCTCGGACGAGGATGAGGCCAAGTTCAAGGCCGCCGCGCGCCATGCCCGCATCGTCAAATCGGGCAATATGGGCCTCGGCATCAATCTTCTCAGCGTACTCGTCGAACAGGCTGCACGCGCACTGCCTTCGAACGACTGGGACATCGAGGTGCTGGAGATGCATCATCGCCATAAGGTCGATGCGCCTTCGGGCACGGCACTGCTGCTCGGCCAGGCGGCGGCAAAGGGCCGCGGCATCGACCTCAACGACAATTCCGTTCGCGTGCGCGACGGCCATACCGGCCCTCGCCCGGCGGGCACGATCGGCTTTGCGACCCTGCGCGGCGGCGGCGTGGTCGGCGACCATTCGGTGATCTTCGCCAGCGAAAGCGAGCGGCTGACGCTCTCGCACAATGCCGGCGACCGTTCGCTGTTTGCGCGCGGCGCGCTGCAGGCGGCACTCTGGGCGCGCGACAAGAAACCCGGCTTCTATTCCATGCTCGACGTTCTCGGGCTCTCCGCACGTTGATACGATCCCCGAGCGGGTCGGCAGGGAACTGTCGAACCGCTCCAGCCTTTTACTGTCTCGCAATTCCCCAACGGAAAGCCGCAACGCACCTTTCCTGGAATTGCTCCACCAAGGAGAAAATTTATGAGCGGCACTCTCGTTCTCGTACGCCACGGGCAGAGCGACTGGAATTTGAAGAATCTCTTTACCGGCTGGAAGGACCCCGATCTGACCGCGCTCGGCATCGAAGAGGCCAAGACCGGCGGCAAGGCGCTGGCTGATTACGGCATCAAATACGACATCGCCTTCACCTCTGCGCTGACGCGCGCGCAGCATACACTGAAAATCATCCTGGATGAAATCGGCCAGCCCGGACTCGAAACCATCAGGGATCAGGCACTGAACGAGCGCGACTACGGCGATCTCTCCGGCCTCAACAAGGATGACGCCCGCGCCAAGTGGGGCGAAGAACAGGTTCACATCTGGCGCCGCTCCTACGACGTTCCGCCGCCCGGCGGCGAAAGCCTGCGCGATACCGGCGCCCGCGTCTGGCCCTACTACCTGACGGAAATCCTGCCGCGCGTGCTTTCCGGCCAGAACGTGCTGGTCGCGGCGCACGGCAACTCGCTGCGCTCGCTCGTCATGGTTCTCGACCGTCTCAGCAAGGCTCAGATCCTTGAGCTCAACCTCGCAACCGGGGTGCCGATGGTCTACAAGCTCAAGGCCGATTCCACCGTCGCCTCGAAGGAAGTCCTCGGCGATATGTCCGGCGCGCATTGAGCGCAAGCATCTGGGCCAAAAGGCCTCACCACCCCCTCTCTCCGTTTGCGGGGGAGAGGGGACTCGTCGTGCATAGAAACTATTTGCTGGTTTATGACCTCGCAGGGGAGACGGTGCGCATAATCCGCATTCTGCATGCCGCACAGCAATGGCCGCCGGACGATTTTCAGCCGATTTCCTAACTCAGCTTTAATTTTCGACGGTGAAGCGCACCCTGTCGGCGGCGAAGCGGGAAATCGAATATTGCACCGGAACATTGCCAAGATCTGCATTGAGAGCTTGGGCGACCAGTACGATGGCGCCGGGAGATAGTTGTAGATCGGTGAGATCGTTTTCGTCGGCATGCGTCGCGGTGATTTCGGTGACGACGCGGACGTAATCCGGAACGCCAAGCTCCTTGAATGCCTTCGTGATCGATCCGGTCGCCCGGTAGATCTCGGCTATATCGCCGAAACGATCGGCCGGGAACCAGCTCGTGGCGCGCGACACCGGGCGATGGTCCGCTTGGCCTAGCGTTTCGAGGCGCACAAGCCGCGTGCCGGTCTTGATCTTGAGCTGCCGGGCCAGCTCCATGCTCGCGGCCTCTTCGCCCGATGCAAGCAGGACGCTGCGGGTCTCGCGCACCTGATCGCCGATCCCCTGCGAAAAGCGCGTCCGCTTCGAAATCGGAAAACTCAGCCGCTCCTTGCGCTCGACGAGCGTTCCGCGTCCCTGCACGGCTCTGACGATGCCTTCCTGTGCCAGCGCCGCCAGCGCGCTTCGGATCGTGTGCCTGTTGACGCCGAACTGCAGCGCCAGCGTCGTTTCCGGCGGCACCATGCCCGTCTCATCGAAATCGCCGTGATTGATGGACGTGCGAATACGGTCGGCAATCTGCCGCCAGAGCGCCACGCCCGTCTGTCTCTGTATCTTCTGCCCCGCCATTTCGGCCACTCGCCCTGTCACACGCTTGTCACGACTCGCTAATAGATATAAAACTATCTTGTATGGTTGTCTATATCAATAGACATTTAAGGGAAGACGCGATGAATTCAGCACAAAGGCAGGAAGCGGCCGCACAGGAGCGTCGAGAGCGCAAGCGGGTCGCCGATCTTCTGGCGCAGGCGGAGCGCGACGAGCTTGAGGCAGCCTGGGAAGCCTTGCCGAGCAAGCCGGCGGCACAGCCGGTGCGCGGACCCGAGACCGGGCTCGTCATGGTGCGCGGCCGCATCGGCGGTGGCGGCTCCCCCTTCAACCTCGGTGAAGTCACGGTAACGCGCGCCACCATCCGTCTGGCATCCGGCACGATCGGTCATTCGCATGCGCTCGGGACGGACCGGGAAAAGGCCCGACTTTCGGCCATCTTCGACGCGCTTTGGCAGCAAGCGGCGACAAGAGACTTCGTCGAGAAGGCGGTCCTGCAGCCGGTCGTCCAGCGCATTGCCGGCTATGACCGCAAGCGCGCCGAAGAGACGGCGGCGACCCGTGTCGATTTCTTCACCATGGTTCGCGGAGAAGATTGATGAGCCTGTTCAGCACCCCGACCTTCGGCAACGAAGCTCTGACCGGCGGCTTCAGCGACCCGGTCTTCGACGCACAGAGCGTCTTCAAGATGACGATGGATGCCATGGCGCGTCCGGGAACGCTGCAGACCGTCACGGTCGATATCGTGCCGCCGGCGCCGCTCGGTATCGCGGCCGGCGCCCTCGCGCTTACCCTTTGCGACCACGACACGCCGGTGTGGCTCTCCAACAGCCTCGTAAGATCGAGCCTTCCGGAATGGCTGGCCTTCCACACCGGAGCCCCCGTGATCTCGGAGCGGCTGGAGGCGCATTTCGCCTTCATCGAAGCTGGCATGGCGCTTTCCTCCTTCAGCCAGTTCGGCATCGGAACCCAGGAATATCCCGATCGTTCGACGACCATCATCCTGGAGATCGAAAAACTGGAAGGCGGCAAGGAGCTGGCGCTTTCCGGCCCCGGAATCGAGGATGTCACCATGATCGCTCCGATCGGGCTGCCGGATGCGCTCCTACGCATCTGGAACGACAATCGCGCGCTCTTCCCGCGCGGCGTCGATCTCGTTCTGACGGCGGACCGGCAATTCCTCTGCCTGCCGCGCACCACCAAGATCACCGCAACGGAGATGTGACATATGTATGTTGCCGTAAAGGGCGGCGAAGCCGCCATCGCCAATGCTCACCGGCTGCTGGCCGACCGTCGCCGCGGCGACCGTTCGCTGCCGGCCGTCGGCATCGACCAGATCGTGGCACAGCTCGCGCTCGCTGTCGACCGCGTCATGGCCGAAGCCTCGCTTTATGACCGTACGCTGGCCGCACTCGCCGTCCGTCAGGCACGCGGCGACATGATCGAGGCGATCTTCCTGCTCAGAGCCTACCGTACGACGCTGCCGCGCTTCGGCTATTCCCAGCCGCTCGACACGGCGGCGATGAAGATCGAGCGCCGCATCTCCGCCACCTACAAGGACTTGCCCGGCGGCCAGCTTCTCGGCCCGACCTTCGACTACACCCACCGCCTGCTCGACCCGAGCCTTTTGGCCGACGAACCGGTTGACGAGCCGATGCAGCGACCCGCCGAACAGGGCCGCATCATGCGCGTTTCCGAAATCCTCGATCAGGAAGGCCTGATCGAAGGCGACGGTGTCATGCCGGTCGACCACGAGATCGGCGACCTCACGCGCGAACCCTTGGAATTTCCGATGACCCGCGATCTTCGCCTTCAGGCGCTCGCCCGCGGCGATGAAGGCTTCCTGCTGGCGCTCGGCTATTCGACCCAGCGCGGCTACGGCCGCACCCATCCCTTCACCGGCGAAATCCGCATCGGCGAAGTGGAGGTCGAATTCGACGTGCCGGAACTCGGTTTCTCCGTCTCGCTCGGCCGCATCCAGGTGACCGAATGCCAGATGGTCAACCAGTTCAAGGGTTCGGCCAAGGCGCCGCCACAGTTCACGCGTGGCTACGGCCTGGTCTTCGGCCAGAGCGAACGCAAGGCCATGGCCATGTCTCTGGTCGACCGTGCGCTGCGCGCCGAAGAGCTCGGCGAAGACATCGTTGCGCCGGCTCAGGACGAGGAATTCGTCATTTCCCATTCCGACAACGTGCAGGCGACCGGCTTCGTCGAACATCTGAAGCTGCCGCACTATGTCGATTTCCAGGCCGAGCTCGACCTGGTGCGGCGCATGCGCCGTGATTTCGAGGCCGCTCGCGATCGCGGCATGGACCCCATGACGGAGGCAGCCGAATGACCGAACTCGCCACCTACAACTTCGCCTATCTCGACGAACAGACTAAGCGGATGATCCGCCGCGCCATCCTGAAGGCGATCGCCATTCCCGGTTATCAGGTACCCTTCGCATCGCGCGAAATGCCGATGCCTTATGGCTGGGGCACTGGCGGCGTGCAGCTGACAGCCGCCATCATCGGCCCGCAGGATGTGCTGAAGGTCATCGACCAGGGCGCCGACGATACGACCAATGCCGTTTCCATCCGCGCCTTCTTCCAGAAGGTCGCCAATGTCGCGGTCACCACCCGCACGGAGGAGGCGACCATCATCCAGACGCGCCACCGCATCCCGGAGGCCAAGCTCGGCCCCAACCAGGTGCTGGTCTATCAGGTGCCGATCCCGGAACCCTTACGCTTCCTGGAGCCGCGCGAGACCGAAACGCGCAAGATGCATGCGCTCGAGGAATACGGCCTCATGCATGTGAAGCTTTACGAGGACATCGCCCGCAACGGCCGCATCGCCACCACCTATGCCTATCCGGTGAAGGTCGCCGGCCGCTATGTGATGGACCCCTCGCCGACGCCGAAGTTCGATAATCCGAAAATGCATCTCTCCGACGCGCTGCAGCTTTTCGGCGCCGGCCGTGAGAAGCGTATCTATGCCGTACCGCCCTACACCGAGGTGGTCAGCCTCGATTTCGAGGACCATCCGTTCGAAGTGCAGCGCTTCGACAAGCCCTGCGCTCTTTGCGGCGCCGAGCAGGTCTATCTTGACGAGGTGATCCTCGACGACAAGGGCGGACGCATGTTCGTCTGCTCCGATACCGACTTCTGCGAAGACCGTCGTGCTCACGGTCATGTGGGCGCAATGCTGGCGTCGAATGGGCTCGCATCCGGTGGACTGCCTGGTGGCAAGGAGGCTGCCGAATGAGTGACTTACCGCTTCTAAAGGTCAAGGACATCTCGAAGTTCTACGGCAGCCGCATCGGCTGCCGCGACGTGTCCTTCGAACTCTGGCCCGGCGAAGTGCTTGCTATCGTCGGCGAATCCGGATCCGGCAAGACGACGCTGCTCAACTGCATTTCGACGCGGCTGCTGCCGACGACGGGCAGCGTCGAATATCACATGCGCGACGAGAGCTATCGCGATCTCTTCCGCATGAACGAGGCGGAGCGCCGCTTCCTGATGCGCACCGACTGGGGCTTCGTGCATCAGAACCCGGCTGACGGCCTGCGGATGACGGTGTCTGCCGGTGCCAATGTCGGCGAGCGGCTGATGGCGATCGGCAATCGCCACTATGGCAACATCCGCAACACGGCCATCGATTGGCTGGAGCGCGTGGAGATCGATGCCGATCGTATCGACGACCAGCCGCGCGCCTTCTCCGGCGGCATGCGCCAGCGTCTGCAGATCGCCCGCAACTTGGTGACCGGCCCTCGCCTGGTCTTCATGGACGAGCCTACCGGCGGCCTCGACGTGTCCGTGCAGGCTCGCCTGCTCGATCTGGTGCGCGGCCTCGTCAACGATCTCGGCCTTTCGGCCATCATCGTCACGCACGACCTCGCGGTTGCCCGGCTTCTGTCGCATCGCATGATGGTGATGAAAGACGGACAGGTAATCGAACACGGTTTGACCGACCGCGTGCTCGACGACCCGCGCGAACCCTATACGCAACTGCTGGTCTCTTCGATCCTGCAGGTCTGAGGAACAAACATGGCAACCCCACTCGTCGTTTCCGAAGTCTTCAAGAGCTTCACCATGCATCTGCGCGACGGCATTCGTCTGCCCGTCGTCGCCGATGTCTCCTTCTCGGTCGCTGCGGGCGAATGCGTCGTGCTCGGCGGCCCGTCCGGCATCGGCAAGAGTTCGCTGCTGAAGATGATCTACGGCAATTATGCCGTCGACAGCGGCCAGATCCTCGTCATGCACAGGGAGAAAATCGTCGATCTCGCCACCGCCGATCCGCGCACCGTGCTCGACGTCCGTCGCCAGACCATGGGCTATGTCAGCCAGTTCCTGCGCACCGTGCCGCGCGTCGCCGCCATCGACGTCGTCGCCGAGCCGCTGCTGGCCCGCGGCGTGACCGTGGCCGAGGCTCGTGACAAGGCTGCAGAACTGCTGGCGCAGCTGAACCTGCCGCAGGAGCTCTGGCAGCTGCCGCCCGCGACCTTCTCCGGCGGCGAGCAGCAGCGCGTCAACATCGCCCGCGGCTTCATCACCGACCACGCCGTCCTGCTGCTCGACGAGCCCACGGCTTCGCTCGATGCCCGCAACCGGGCCGTCGTCGTCGATATGATCGAGCAGAAGAAGCAGGCGGGCGTCGCGCTTCTCGGCATCTTCCATGACGAAGAGGTGCGCGAGGCCGTCGGCAGCCGCATTCTCGACGTTTCGCAATTCTCGCCGCGGAAGGCAGCCGCATGAGCCGCAAATTGGGCGAAACGCCCTTCATCAGCCCTTCGGCGAGCGTCAGCAACTCGACGCTCGGCCGCTATACCGAAGTCTCCGACCGCTGCCGCATCGATGAAACCGAGATCGGCGATTATTCCTACATCATGCAGGATGGCGCAGTCTGGTGCGCGACGATCGGCAAATTCGTCAACATCGCCGCGGCGGTGCGCATCAACGCCACCAATCACCCGACATGGCGCGCCACGCTGCATCACTTCACCTATCGAGCCGCCGACTATTGGCCGGACGCCGATATGGAGACTGATTTCTTCACCTGGCGGCGCGACCATCGCGTCGTCATCGGCCATGATGTCTGGATCGGCCACGGCGCCACCATCCTGCCCGGCGTCAAGGTCGGCAATGGCGCCGTCATCGGCGCGGGCGCGGTCGTCTCCAAGGACGTCGAGCCTTACACGATCGTCGGCGGCGTGCCGGCCAAGCTGATCCGTGAACGCTTCGCCGCCGAGATCGGCGCGCGCATGGACAAGCTTTCATGGTGGGATTGGGATCATGACCGCCTGCGCACGGCGCTTGCCGACTTCCGCGCTCTGTCCGCGGAAGATTTCTTGGATCGCTACGCCGCCTGAGGACGCTTTCCGCCCAAGCCGGGCTTGCACGAGACCCGCGTGCGTTTCAGCCTCAGGCGATCCGTCTAGCTCAGGTTAAGGGAGGCCTCTTTATGGCAAAGCAGTTTTCCAGCATCGACGACCGGCTGCGCGATTTCATCGCGCGGCAGCACATCTTCTTCACGGCATCGGCGACATCGGATTCCCGCGTCAATGTTTCGCCGCGCGAAACGCTGTGCCTGCGCATCATCTCCCCGAACGCGGCCATCTACCTCGACCGCACCGGCAGCGGCAACGAGACTTCAGCCCACATGAAGGCCGATGGCCGGCTGACCATCATGTTCTGCTCGGTCGAAGGGCCGCCGATGATCCTGCGCCTCTATGGCCGCGGCCGCATCATCCATCGATCGTCGCCGGAATATGGTGAATTGCTGCGCGATCACTATGCAGGCGAAGAGCCGCTCGGTGCGCGGCAGATCGTGCGGCTGGACCTCGATCTCGTACAGACGTCCTGCGGTTTCGGCGTGCCGCTCTTTTCCTATGAAGGCGAGAGGCCAAGTCTCGATCAATGGGCCAAAGCCAAGGGTCCTGACGGCATTGAGGAATACCGTCGCGAGAAGAATAGCTTCAGCATCGATGGCCTGCCAACGGGCATGTTTGACGGCTAAATTTCACGGAAAGCTCTCAGCCGGCTAACCTTGCAAAAACGAGGAGAATTGTAACAGCAGTTACATAAAACTGACATTGGAGCTTCATGAAGCGGGACTAATCGGTTGCCTTGTGGTTGGCGCCAGCCCCCTCGAAACTCCCTTCGAGGCAGGGGCATGCGCCCATTCTTAGCACCGGTACCGCTGAAATTTCTGCAGCCCGGCAGCCGCGAAAGGGAAGCACTATGTTCGAACTCAGGAACGTCTCACGCCGGTTTGGAAACAAGCTCGCTGTCGATTCCGTGACGTTGGACATACCGCAGGGGCAGATGGTGGGCATCATCGGCCGCTCCGGCGCCGGCAAGTCCACCCTTCTGCGCATGATCAACCGCCTTGCCGATCCGAGCTCCGGCTCCATCCATTTCTCCGGCATCGAAGTGTCGAAGCTCAGGGGCCGCGCGCTGCGCAGCTGGCAGCGCGACTGCGCCATGATCTTTCAGCAGTTCAACCTCGTTCCGCGTCTAGACGTGCTTACCAATGTCATGCTTGGCCGGCTCAACCAGCGCTCGACGGCGATGAGCCTGCTTTCCGTCTTCAGCCGCGAGGAGCGCATCGAAGCCATCGCCGCTCTGGAACGCCTCGGCATAGAACAGACGGCCCTGCAGATGGCCGGCACGCTTTCCGGCGGCCAGCAGCAGCGCGTCGCCATTGCCCGCGCCCTGATGCAGCAGCCGAAGATGATGCTGGCCGACGAGCCGATCGCCTCGCTCGATCCGCTGAACGCCAAGATCGTCATGGACGCGCTGCGAGATATCAACGAGCGTGAAGGCATCACCGTCATCACCAATCTGCACACGCTCGACACGGCCCGCAACTATTGCGAACGCATCGTCGGTATGGCGGCCGGCAAGGTGGTCTTCGACGGCAAACCGACCGATCTGACGGCAGCGGCCGTCAAGGAAATCTACGGCACCGACAAGGACGGCGCCGGCATCGACGAGACCATGACATCGACCTCCATCAACATTGCCGATCCGGCCGCGCAAGCCGCGGCAACCGAATCCGCCGGCCCGCAACCGCTGGCACTGGCCGGCCTCTGAGAGGGATGGCCACGATCGAAGGCCCGCGTCAAGGGCGCATTTCTTCCAGACCGAAGGCATCCGGGGACACCGGTTAATCAGGAGACGAACCCATGTTGAAGAAAGCACTCTTTGCCGCTACTGCGCTCGTCGCGCTCGCAGTTGGCGCTGCCGCCAACGCTGCAGACCTCAAGGAATTCCGCGTCGGCATTCTCGGCGGCGAAAACGAAGCCGACCGCCTGCGCAACTACGCCTGCCTCGCCGATCACCTGAAGAAGGAATTCGGCTTCGAAAAGGTTTCGCTGTTCCCGGCCGCCGACTATGACGGCGTTATCCAGGGCCTGCTCGGCGGCACGCTGGACTTCGCAGAACTCGGCGCTTCCGGCTACGCGGCCACATATATCAAGGACCCGAAGGCCGTTACCCCGATACTGACCACGCAGCAGACCGACGGTTCGACCGGCTACTACTCGATCGGCCTCGCCCTCAAGTCCTCCGGCATCAAGACGATCATGGACGCCAAGGGCAAGAAGCTCGGCTATGCCGATCCGGACTCGACCTCGGGCTACCTCGTTCCGCTGACGCAGATTCCGAAGACCACCGGCATGCCGAACGACAAGTTCTTCGCCTCGACCCAGTTCAACGGCGGTCATGAAAACAACCTGCTCGCCGCTTACGACGGCAAGGTCGACGTTGCCGTCGACGATTCCTCGGGCGTTGGCAATTTCAAGGACGGCTTCACCTCCGGCACTTTCCGCAAGGAAGTGGACAAGGGCGCCGTCGACCCGAACAAGCTCGTCGAAGTCTGGCGTTCGCCGCTGATCCCGAACGGCCCGCTCGTCGTTCGCAACGCTCTCGGCACCGAATGGCAGGCCAAGCTTTCGGACTTCTTCATGAAGCTCCCGACGGCTGACGCCAAGTGCTTCAACGCCGTCGAAGGCGGCGACTTCAAGGGCTACGTCAAGGTTACCCCGGACTTCTACAACGCCGTTATCGACGTCCGTAAGGCTGCCATCGGCGGCTGATCCGCATTCCGATGATTGGGCGGCCGGCAACGGCCGCCCTTTTGCTGTTCACAAGGGCTGGATTTGATGACGATCGCCGACACGCACCCGAACATGCAGAGCGCCAAGGAGATCGGCGACGCCTGGAGCAAGATGGTGGCCAAGCGCCGCCTCTATACCGGCATCGGCCTCATGATTCTGCTCGTCGCCTTCGTCAGCTCCGTGCGCTTCGCCGACGAAAGCAATGCCGGCCATTTCTTCGAGCGCCTGCCGCATCTCTTCGACTTCCTGAGCTGGCTCATTCCCAAGGACTGGAACGACGTCTACCGCGCGCTCTTCGACCTGCCGAGCCCGAACGGCGCAAACGGCGCCGGCGGCGAGGAGTTCAACTTTCCGCTCGGCCGCGTCTATGTCTGGGGCGATTTCTACATCCCCGAATATTTCGAGCTGATGATCATCACGATCAACGTGGCGCTGGTATCGACCATCATCGGCTTCGTCTTTGCCGTGCCGATGAGCTTCTTTGCCGCGCGCAACATGTCGCCATCCAATCCGATCCGGCTCGTGACGAAGCGCATCATGGAATTCCTGCGCGCCTTCCCGGAAATCGTGATCGCCGGCCTGTTTTCGGCGATCCTGTCGATCGGCCCGATCGCCGCCATCATCGCCGTCGGCCTGCATACGATCGGCGCGCTCGGCAAGCTCTTCTACGAAGTCGTCGAGAATATCGACATGAAACCCGACGAGGGCATGCGTGCCGTCGGCGCCAGCTGGACGGAGCGCGTCCGCTTTGCCGCCCTGCCGCAGGTGCTGCCGAACTTCATGTCCTACGCGCTGCTGCGCCTCGAGGTCAACGTCCGCGCATCCACCATCATCGGCGCCGTCGGCGGCGGCGGTATCGGCGAGGAGCTCAAGCTTTCGATCTCGCGCGGCTTTGGTGCCAAGACCATGGCGCTGGTGCTGCTGCTCTTCGTGACCATCGTCGCCGTCGATCAGTTTTCCGCATGGCTCCGCCGCCGTCTCGTCGGCGAACATGCCTTCCTTCTGCAGCATTGAGGTTATTCATGTCCGTCATCGACGCCGGCCGCATGCAGGAAATCGAAGCGCGTTACCCGGAGATCCTTCACCGGTCCTTCCGCCAGCGTTTCGGCGCGCTGATGATGTTCATCGGCGTCATCCTCTACGGCATCTATGCCGTATGGTTCTTCGACCTGCCGAAAGTCGTTTCGGAAGCGCATTGGGAGCGCGTCGGCATCTATCTCAGCCAATGGATCAGCTATGACGTGCAGCCGGAGTTTCGTATCTCTGGCGACAAGATCAGCATCAAGTATCCGCGTTTTTCGCCGCTTGGCGACAATCCGAACCCCGACTGGGTGAAGACCAACCCCGATGGCAGCATGATCGTTTCGATCAGTGGCACGAGCCGCACGGTAACCGTCACCAAGACGCAGGCCATCGTAACGGCACACGGCAAAACGATCCCGATCGACATTACCGGCGACATGCCGAAGATCGTCGGCACCGAGCCTGTTCCCAGCTGGATGACCGTCTACGACGACAATATACTGGTCAATCTCGGCTTTGCCGGCGATGCCAGCATTTCCAATGATCGCGTCAAGATCCGCAAGCGCTTCCTCGGCTGGGCCAATTTCGTCTTCGATACGCACTCGCCCTTCTTCGACAAGCCGGCGAGCGAAGTCATCGGCCTGATCGTATCCGGGCCGCGGCTCGATCCCACGCAGTCCAATCTCTCGCTGGCCTTCGACAATATCTGGAACAATGGCGCCTGGCAGCACGGCGACGTCTGGACCAAGCTGTTCCAGACGATCGTGATGGCCTTCCTCGGCACGCTGCTCGGTTCGCTCGCCGCCTTCCCGCTGGCGTTTCTGGCCGCCCGCAACATCACGCCGAACCGGCTGCTCAATCAGATCCTGAAGCGCTTCTTCGACTTCCTTCGGTCGGTGGATATGCTGATCTGGGCGCTGTTCCTGACCCGCGCCTTCGGCCCTGGCCCGCTCGCCGGCAGCGGCGCAATCTTTCTCACCGAGGCCGGTACTCTCGGCAAGCTCTATTCCGAAGGCCTCGAAAACATCGACAACAAGCCACGGGAAGGCGTGAAGTCCACCGGCGCGCAGACCGTTCTCGTGCATCGCTACGGCATCGTGCCGCAGATCGTTCCCGTCATCGTCAGCCAGACGCTCTACCAGTGGGAATCGAATGTGCGTGGCGCGACCATCATCGGCGCCGTCGGCGCGGGCGGCATCGGCCTCAAGCTTTGGGAGGCGATGCGCACCAATGCCAACTGGGAAAACGTCGCCTACATGGTGCTGCTGATCCTGATCGTCGTCTTCCTGTTCGACGCCGCATCCAACGCCTTGCGCTCACGCCTGATGGGTACGCGGGTCAAATAAAAAAGAACGAGAAAAAATCGTTACGCATCATCATTCTGTCATGGGAATCCGGTAGCGCAGGCCGGCAAGACCGTAGCGGTCAAGCCGGCTTTAGCCGGATTCGAACCGTTGCTGCCTTGCTGCTCTTGCGGTTTGTCGCAAATCACCCAACAG
>NZ_JAUQTZ010000095.1:0-24099 GCF_059803845.1 Rhizobium sp. UFLA01-1127
CACAACCATCCTCTCAGTCAGGACGCTCTCCTCAAAGGCCGCCGCAAGTCGCCGCGATCAGCGGCTTAGTTCAATCCGCGTGCAGCGACTGAAGACGCCGTGGCGCAGGTGGCTGCGAAGGGCGTGCATACTTCGATCGTTCGCCTGGCGTCTTCGGTTCATGGCGAAGGCGACCACGCGTTTGTGCCGATGCTGATCGACATCGCTAAGAAGGCCGGCGTTTCCGCATATATGGGCGACGGGCAGAATCGTTGGCCCGCCGTCCATAGGCTCGACGCCGCTACCCTTTATCGCCTGGCGCTCGAACGCGGTACAGCGGGTGCGCGCTATCACGCGGTCGCCGAGGAAACCATTCCGTTTAAGGACATCGCCGTAGCGATTGGCAAAGGCTTGGGGGTCCCGGTTGTCTCCAAGACGGAGGCCGAGGCTGACGCGCATTTCGGTTGGTTCGCTGGCTTCGTGCGTTTCGATCTCAACCCGTCGAGCCAACTCACTCAGGATCGACTCGGCTGGAGCCCGGTCATGCCGACGCTGCTGTCCGATTTGGACAAGGAAGCGTACTTCAAGGCGTATCAGGCGGCTTCCTCGTAAGGAACGTGGCGCGACGCGATGCAGGCCGGCGCCGTTGGCGCCGGCTATTCGCGCCCACCACGCCATCGACAATAGAGTAAATACGCCGGAGGCCGCGAAGCGAAACGGTTATGAAGCAGATTTATCCAGACCTGTGGCAAAGCCAAGCCGAGCATCCTTTTTCGGGTGTCAATTCTCACGCCTATCTTCTGGTGAAGGAAACCGGAAACATTCTCTTTTACAGCTCTTACCTCCGAGGAGAGCGCGAAGAAATCAAAAGTCTTGGCGGAGTTTCATGGCAATATCTCAGTCATAGGGACGAAGTGAGTTCGGCTCTGGCGGAGATCAAGCAAGAATTCGCTTCGAAGCTGGCATGCCATCGGCTGGAAGAGCCATCGGTCCGCCGGGTGGCCAAGGTCGATTATTTGTTCGACGAACGTGAGGTGCTTCAAAGTACGATCGAGGTCATTCCGACGCCTGGTCACACGAACGGCAGTGTCTGTTTCCTTGTTCGGTCGGTCGAAGGCAAGCGATACCTGCTCACAGGCGACACGATCTACATGAACAACGGAGTATGGGAAACCCGGCCGCAGGGCTTTGGATCGAAGTCCGAGTTGAGAAACAGCCTGCGCCTACTGCGCGATCTCGCACCCGACGCCGTCCTGTCCAGCGCATCGCAAGGGGCGCTTGCCTACAAGGCATTTGCTGGTGACCAATGGCCGGCTGAGATCGACCGGGTCATTTCAAAGTTGTCGTAGCCGCCAAGCATCAAAGCCTACACGTGACCTGAATTGCTGGCGCAAAAAGCCAGCGTTCTCAGGATGGGGGCAAGAACCCGCCCATATCGAGCGAGCCTAACGACCAAGTCGCGACAGACTCTGAGCGCCAATCTTCGCTGCCGTGCCTGTTTCATCCATTTGGGCGACGCTTGAATGGCTCTGCCCCAAAAAGCGGGTGTTATTGGATGATCGCCACCCTCTTTTGCGGCCTCGTCTAGGCTATCTGCCCGCGTGGTCGTTGCCACCATGCGCGGCGATGAACATGGCGACGGCCGACCGGCAATAGGATTCGATTTCGTTGTCATCCTCTGCTCTCGCCTGATCGAAGCGTGCGATAATCAAGAGATCGGAGCCTTTGAAAAGCGCGGCAAACAAGCGCGCGGACCGGAGAGGATCGGGCACGTTCAGAGCCCCCTTCGCGTGCAATTGACGCAACAGGGCCTCGATCTGGGCGATGATATGGGCAGGGCCGGCTTCGTAATGGAGCTTGCTCAACGACTTTTGACTCGTGACGTCGGCCATGACCATGGCCTCGACACTGCTCACGTCCGGGCGCAACAGCGTGCGAAGCAGCGATGATCCCACCGCCATTAGCTGATCTTCGGCCGAACCGTCGACGCCTTCAAAAAGGGCCTGTGGTATTAACTGTTGGCAGCGGGCTGCAAACGCTGCGCCAAACAGCGCCTCCTTGTTCTCGAAGTGCCGATAAATGCTGAGCTTGGATATCTTCGCCCGCTGGGCGACCTTGTCCAAGGTCGTCGCTTGAAAACCCAATTCCGCAAAGAGTTCGCCCGCAGCGTCGACTATCGTTTGGCCAAGCGCCCCGTTGGCGGGCCGGCCGCGCCGGCCCTGGCTATTTTCGGTCACGTACAATTCCAGTCCTTGACAGTATCCTAATTCCTGAATTACGATACCACATAGTATCTAAAATGTGCAAGCAGGCCCCAACCCCTCGTCCACATACGGAACCCATAACCATGGAACACGTCATCATCATCGGCGGCAGCTTTGCCGGTCTCGCCGCCGCCCTGCAGCTCGGCCGTGCCCGCCGCAAGGTCACCGTTCTCGATACCGGCCTGCAGCGCAACCGCTTCGCCGGCCATTCGCATGGTCTGCTCGGCCACGATCACAAGCCGCCGCTGGACATCCTGGCCGAGGCGCGGCAGCAGCTGGCCCGCTATCCCACGGTCAAGCTGGTCAATGCCCGGGCCGACAGCATTTCCGGTACCATCGACGATTTCTCCGTCCTTACTGGTGATGGCGAAACCCTTAGGGCGCGCCGCCTGATCCTGAGCTATGGTGTCATCGACCAGATGCCTGACGTTCCAGGCTTTGCCGAAGGCTGGGGCACGTCCATCGTGCCCTGCCCCTATTGCGACGGCTTTGAAGTCGCCGGCCAGCATTGGGGCCTCGTCTGGTCCGGCCGGCAGTCGCACAATCAGGTCAGGCTGTTCCACGATTGGACCGACAGGTTGACGGTCTTCGCCGATGGTCATGACATTGCACCCGATATCCGGGCCGATCTGGCGCGCCGTAACGTGACCGTCGTCGATGGCCGGATCATCGAGATCGCCCGTCACGGGGACCATAACGCCACCGTCAAGCTCGATACCGGCCCCAATGTCGCGGTCGACATCCTGTTCGCGCATCCGCGCAACAAGCCGTCCGCAAGCCTGCACGAATCACTGGGCCTCGCCACGATCGATACGCCCCTCGGCATCATCCTCAAGGTCGACGAGCGCCGCGAAACCAGCATGCCCGGCATCTACGCCGCCGGCGACCTCGCCAACCCCCTTACGCCGCCATCGGTCACCCTGGCATCATCGCACGGCGCGATGGCGGGTATCTTCGCTCAGCAGTCGATGCTGGTTTGAGAGCAGAGATTCCCTTCTCCGGTTGCGGCACGCGCGGTAGTCCCTCGAAGCTTTAGCTAAGAACAAACCAGAACGAGGATATGTCATGGCAGAGCAAAACGCCTATCAGCTCGCCGACTGGAATGGCCAAAGCGGGGAGCACTGGGTCGTCCACCAGGCTCGGCTCGACGCCAGGCTGGCGGTGTTCGGCAAGGCTGCGATCGAAGCCGCTGCGCCCGCCGCGGGCGAGCGCGTGCTGGACGTCGGCTGCGGCGCGGGCGCGTCGACTCTGGCTCTGGCCACCCGCGTCGGCGCGGCGGGCCATGTTCTGGGCGTGGACATATCCGAACCGCTGATCGCTCGAGCGCGCGCACTTGCGCCAAAGGATACGCCGGCCCTGTTCCGCGTGGCCGACGCCAGCAGCACCGAGCTACCCGAGGGGACGTTCGACATCCTGTTCTCGCGTTTCGGGGTGATGTTCTTCGACGATCCGACAGGGGCGTTCGCCCATATGCGCCATGCGCTCAAGCCGGGAGGACGGGTCGCTTTCGTCTGCTGGCGCGGCGCGGCCGAGAACGATTGGGTGAGCCTGCTGATGGGCGCGATCAAGGGCATCGTTCCGCCGACCGCGCCGCCCGATCCCGAAGCGCCCGGCCCGTTCTCGTTCGGCGACCGGGGGCGGGTGGCGCGCATCCTGACGGCGGCTGGGTTCACCGATATCGCTATCGTGCCCTTCGATGCTTCCGCCCCGTTTGGCGAGGGCGCAACGCGGGACGCGGCGATCGACGACGCCGTGAAGATGACGTTCGAGGTCGGTCCGCTGTCGCGAGCGCTCGCCGATCAGCCCGACGACATCCGCGCCCGCGCCTCGGCCGCGGTTCGTGCCGCCTTCGCGGGCCTCCCCGGCGAGCGGTCAGTGGTGATCGACAGCGCGGCGTGGATCGTCACGGCGCGCAATCCGGTAAGCTGACGGGGATTAAGCAGGGGAGACGCCCGCTCGGCGGATGGTGCGTCTTTGGCCGGTCAGCGGGACCGGATGAGGTCGTATTCGCCGGTGGTCTCGGTCTCGCAGAGTAGAGAATTGGTTAGTTTGCCAATCGGTCAGGGTACGCGGTCAGAGCTTGTAGCCGCCGCTCGCCTCAATCGTCTGGCCTGTTACCCAGTGGCCTTCATCGGAAGCCAGGAACGCCACGACGGCAGCGATTTCCGAAGGCTCGCCAAAGCGTCCCAGTGCGATTTCGGCCTCGACCGCCTTTACAAGTTCGGGATTCTCTCGGATAGCGGCGTTCACGTCCGTTCGCGTGTAGCCCGGCGCCACGGCGTTCGCGGTAATTCCGCGCGGCCCCAGCTCGGACGCGAGCGCATGGGTCAGGTTGTTGATGGCCGCTTTGGCCATCGAGTAGACGGGTGCGGCCGCCACCGGCTTCGTCGCGGCCGCGGAAGAGATGTTGATGATACGTCCACCATCGGCCAGACGATCCAGAGCGGCCTGAACGATGAAGAAGGGCGCGCGGGCGTAGACCGCGATCAGGGTGTCCCAACTGTCCGGCGTCGCGTCTTTGAACCCAACCCAGCCGGAATTGCCCGCGTTGTTGACCAGAATGTCGAGGGCTTTGCTGCCGTTCCGCTTGGTGAACTCTTCGTCGAGTCTCTCGAACAGGGCCGGCACGGTCGCCGGGTGAACGAGGTCCGCGTGGAGCGCGAAGGCAGTGCCTCCAGCCTTTTCGATGGCCGCAACCGCCTCGTCTGCGCCGGATTTGCTGGCATTGTAGGTCAGCGCGACTGTCGCACCATCCTTTGCGAGACGTTCGGCGATGGCGCGCCCAATGCCCCGCGATGCCCCGGTAACGAGAGCGGTTTTTCCTTTAAGAGATTGTTCCATCTGATTTTCTTCCGTGGATGTGTGCATAATCGGATTACTGGAGCGACCGGCCTGGCGCGGCGCGTCAGAGCTGCGCCAGGCCGCCGTCCACGGCGACTTCGCTGGCTGTCATGAAGCTGCTGTCCGACGATGCGAGAAAAGCAGCCACCGCTCCGATCTCCGCCGGATCGGCCATGCGCTGGAGCGGCGTCATCGCGCCATAGGCCTTCTGGCCTTCCTCGCCCAGCGCTTCCTTTGCCAGTTCGGTGGCCGTCGCCCCAGGCGACAGCACATTTACCCGGATGCCGGTGCCCTTCAGATCTTCCGCCCAGGTCCTTGCGAGGTTGCGCACTGCCGCCTTGCTCGCGCTGTAAGCGCTAAAGCCCGGCGCGCCCGTCGTACCGGCGCTCGATCCGGTCAGGATGATCGAACCGCCCTCGCCCATCAGAGGAAGCGCCTTCTGGACCGTGAAAATCGAACCCTTCACATTGGTGTCGAAGATTTCATCGATGTGCTCTGCGGTGATCTCGCCAAGCGGAAGCTGGCTTCCCGCCCCCGCATTGGCAAAGACGATGTCGAGGGTTCCGCGCTCGGCCTTCACCGCCGCGTAGAGCCGGTCGAGGTCGGCCAGATCGGAGACCGAGCCCTTCACCGCGCGGGCATTAGGCCCGAAGTCGGCCAGAGCCGCGTCGAGGGCCTCCTGCCGGCGGCCGAAGATGAAGACGAAGGCGCCCTCCTCGATGAAGCGCTTCGCAGCGGCGCGGCCGATGCCGGTAGCGCCACCGGTGATCACGGCGGTCTTTCCATTCAGTCTGTTCATGTCATGCATCCTTCGTTGAAGCTGCGCGGAAGCTGGAGAAATGCTTAGAGCATGATGCCGAAAGGTGTGATCGGTTTTCGGACGACAGCATGCTCTATCTCTTTGATTCTATGGCAGATTCTTATTTTAGGTCGATTCATCCGACTCTAGCCTCGAGCTTTTCCATAACTTCTCCTTCCAGGCTCCGCCCTTGGTCGTCCGGGGCATGTCCCCGAGACCTTCAAGATAGGTCCACAGGAGTCGGGCGTTGAGTGTGGAAGCGCGCACATGGGTGGTGCAAAATCCATCCGGGCCGGATGACTGACGCCAGCTGCGACGATCGGTGTTCGCTGTTCCGTATTGGCCGCCAGCGTCCACATAAGCTATGAAGACTGCCCATACGGCTATGCGATGCGTCAGATGCCGGCTTTGGAAAGCGCACCGTGTGGTGCCGGATTGCACCATGATCGACTGGGATGACATTCGCTACTTTCTTGCCGTGGCACGCGGAGGCTCGGTGCGGGCTGCCGCGGAGCGCCTCGACGTGAACCACTCGACCGTGCTGCGACGCATCGCACAGCTCGAAGAACGCCTCGGCGCGCAAATGTTCGAAAAGCTGCCCTCCGGCTACCGCCTGACGGCTGCGGGCGAGGAGGTCCTCGAGCTTGCGAACCAGATGGAAACGTCGTCCCATCAGCTGGAGACGCGCGTCTTCGGGCGCGACCAGAGCGTGCGCGGGCTTCTGCGGGTGACGCTGGCGCCGCCCCTCGCAACACACCTGCTCATGCCGGACTTCGCGGATTTCGCGCGTCTGCATCCGGATATCGAGATGGAAGTCCTGTTGTCCGGCGAGCTGGCGAATCTAACCAACCGAGAGGCCGACGTGGCGATCCGCGTCGTCTACGACCGCAAAACCCTACCGCTCAATCTTCACGGCCTGAAAGGACCGGATGTATTCGGCGGCGTCTACATGTCCCGCGATCGGCTGGCCGCGTGGCGTGCGGGCACGCCCGATCCCATTCGGTGGATCGTCATAAGCATTCACGGAATTCCAGATTGGGCCAGCGAGGGTGAAGTTCGCATCACGGCGGCGCCATTCAGGACCACGGACGCCGAGGCGCAGATCGTTGCTGTACGGCAGGGGCTTGGGATCACGACACTGCCGTGTTTCGTCGGAGATGCCGACCCCTCGCTGGTGAGGGTGCCGGGCACCGACCTGCACATGTACGGAACTCTCTGGCTTCTCACACAGGGGGAGACACGCAAGACGAAGCGCGTGCGGCTCTTCACCGAGTTCGCATCCCGCAGGCTCGCCGCCTACGCTCCGCTTCTCACGGGGCTGTCAATATCGCTCGACTGACGCACTGCCCGCGCATCCAATTGTTGGGTGCAATGCGAACAATCTAGTGAGAATGGGAAGGACGCGCATCCTTCTTCGACAGCTTTTCGAGACCGAGGGCCTGATCGCCATTTCTGAAAATCAGGCCTCCAGACAATTATGGCGAACGGAATAGCGACCTTACTTCACCGTAATGCTCATGCCGCTGATATCGGCGTTGACCTGCAGGCCGACCTGGCGGCCTGTCAGTTCGAGCTGGGCGCCCTTGTCGTTGGTCATGACGATCATCTGGGCTCCCTTGCCGACCGCGCCACCGCCGCCGGCTGCACCGTAGACCCCGCTCACATCCTGGGCGCGGCGGATATGGCGCACGGTGCCTTGGAAATAGGTCTTGGAGGCACCGAAGGCGAGGCCGCCGGAAATGCCGCCGATCGAGATGGGATAGTGACGACCATGGAATGTCAGCGTGCCTTCGCCTCCGGAGCCTCCGACAAAGAAGGCCGCCTTGTAGACGGCGAAGCGGATCGTGCCGCTATCGGCATGCGCGGCGCTGGCAAGACCAATTCCCGCGGCGGCGATGACGGCAACCGCGGCTGAACGAAATCCGGATGAAATCTTCATGACGAGCTATTCCTCAAGAGCGCCGCTTCCCCAGCCGGCCGGGCACGACATCAGCGTCGTATCAAACTCATAGATGAACGTTCTTGCCCATCATTGGTTCCAAAGCACGGCAATAACAAAGCGTTAGAGTACATCCCGTAATCGAAAAGGAATGAAGGGATGGCAGCGCGGGATGGAGCAGGTCGGCGCGGCATATTGGATGCGATATTGTCCTTGCAGCCGCGGTCGAGGCCTCACATCCCGGCCTGCAGCAGCCGGCAACTTCAATTCGCGCCGCGCATCCGACTTCAGCGTATTTTCAGCCCGCGCGTTCGTTCGCCCTCGATGCGTCTCCGACTTTTGTTGATGGCGCCCGAACGGCTCTTTACGTGATCGATGAAGGCACGCAGCTTCGGCATCATTTGATGGCGGCTGGGATAGTATAGAAACACTCCCGGCGCCATCGGCGCGAAAGGCTCCAGAACCTGCACCAGCTTGCCCGTTTTCACCAGGCTCACGGCAATCGGCTCAGGCACTTGCGCAAGCCCCATATTCTCCCCCGCCGCTCCAAGGATGGTGGGAAAATCCCGGGCGATCAGCGGACCCGAGACGATCGCCTCGATCGGCTTGTTGCCGTCGACGAAGGACCAAGGCGCGATCGACTCGTCCGAACGACGCATGCGCAAGCAGGCATGCCGGCGCAGATCATCGATATGTTCGGGCGTTCCTCGCCGGCGCAGATATTCGGGGCTGCCGACGACCACCAGCGGAAAGGGCGGCGTAAGCCGGACCGCCACCATGTCCGCGGCAATGAACTGCCCCAGCCGGATGCCTGCGTCAAATCCCTCGGCTGCGATATCGACGAGATCTGCGCTCGCGGCAATCTCCAGCTCGACCTCGGGATAGGCTTGGCAGAAGGATGAGATCAGCGGCTCCAGCAGGATCGGTATCACTGCCCGCGGCACGGTGAGGCGCAGCAGTCCGGCGGGCCGCTGCCCGAGGTCACGCGCGACCTCGCTTGCGGCAACAAGCTCCTCGAAAGCGGGCTTTGCGCGCAGGTAAAATCGTTCGCCAGCTTCACTCAGGCTGACACTGCGGGTCGTGCGGATGAAAAGCGCGGCGCCGACGCGCGCCTCGAGCGCGCGTACCGCCTGACTGATCGCCGATGGCGTTACCCCGAGTTCGGCGGCCGCCTTGCGAAAACTACGATGCTGGGCAACGCTCAGAAAGGCCTCCACGCCATCGAGCGCACCCTGTCTGACTGTGAAGTTCTGCTTCATAACTCGTCGACATTATCGAGAATAGTCGCTCATGAAAAGCGGTCTTATACCTGAGTTGCAAGCCGGGAACGTCGCCGACATCGAGCCCAAGCACTTGCGGCGCGCCGGCTCGGAACCCTTCCCGGTTCTCACTCTCAGAGGAGCTACTTCCATGACCGATCAGTCAACTCTGACTCAAGCACAAGCCTTCTCACCTGCAATTACCGGCGTAATGGTCATCCTTACCGTGAAGGCCGGCGTCACGCGCGAACGGGTGATGGCCGTCATGCCGGATGAAATCCGGCAGACCGCGCAGCTCTATCTCGATGGGAAGATACGCGAATGGTATTCGCGAGGCGATGGCCGGGGAGCCGTGTTCCTGCTGGATTCGAAGGATGTCGCCGACGCACACGCAATCATGGAAGGCTTGCCGCTGGCCAAACAAAATCTCATGGACCACGAATACATCGCGATCGGTCCGCTTCTGTCGCTCCGCCTGCTCATGGCCAATGCCTGAACACCCGACGGCACCGAGATACATTCATCGACTTCGGCTTCGTCCAAGCAGAGAGACAAAGGAAACCCCAGTATGCCGCCGGATCTCAATCTCCCATTCGTTCTCAGTGTCGCAGGTGCCTTCCTCACAAGTTCGGTGATGGCCTATGTCTATGTCTGGCCGGCGCTTCGAACAATGCCGCGCTATGAGGCTCTCAGACTTCTTGCTGCTTTCCATGCGTTCCGGTTCCTGGGGATGAACTTTCTGGTATCCGGATTCGTATCTTCGGAGTTGAGTTCGGATTTCGCCAGTAAGGTCGGATGGGGCGATCTCGCCGCGGCTGTTCTCGCGCTTGTTTCCATGGCCGCACTTTCCTGGCGATGGCCGATCGCCGTTCCGATTGTCTGGATATTCAACATCTGGGGCACTCTGGATCTTCTGAATGCGTACTATATGGGTGTCACGAAAATCGGAAATCCCGGCTTTTTCGGCGCCGGCATTTATATACCGGCGCTTTACGTGCCGCTGCTGCTTGTAAGCCACGTCCTCGCCTTCGTGATCCTGTCGCGGACAAAATCACCGGAATAGGCGGCATAAGCCGACCCGCGTCGCGGGTGCCATCATCCAGAAATTCATCAACTATCGTTGGCAGCGCATCACCTGGAGCGGTTCAGTTTTTCACGGAATCTCTGAACCGCTCTATCTCCTTGTTTTCGCGCAATTCCGGACGGAAAACCGCTGCGCACTTTTCCTGGAATTGCTCTAGAACGCCAGCGACTGCTGCACCGGTTTGGACGGCGCGAGCTGGACACCTTCCAGCTCCAGCATGCGAGCCTTGGAGTTAGAGCCGCCCGGCGCGGAAAAGCCGCCGATCTTGCCGCCCGCCGCCAGAACGCGGTGGCAGGGAATGATCAGCGCCACCGGGTTCTTCGCCATGGCCTGCCCGACATCGCGCGCAGCTTCCGGCCCCGCGCCAAGCTGCTTGGCCAGGGTTCCATAGGTGGTGGTGCTGCCCCAGCCAACCTGACGGGCGGCATCGTAGATCTGCCTGAAGAAGGCATCCTGCTCGCCGAGGTCGAGGGTGACGTCGGAAAAATCGATCGCCTCGCCGGCGAAATAGCGCTTCACCTTGGCGACCACCTCCGCGATCTCCGGGGTCGGCGTGCTGGCCTGCGCATTCGGCAGACGGCGCAGAAGCAAGCGCTCGGTCGCGCCCGCATCTCTGGTCGGCAATTGAAAACGCAGCACGCCGACATCGTTCCAGGCGATGCCGCAGAAGCCACCGGCGGTTTCGAAGATCAGGTAATTCTGCCTTGTCTCGTTCATGACGAAGCTCCCGTGTTTCCACTTGTCATGAAAATCGTCCTCGGAAGCCCCGAATTCAACCCGATTCTTGCGAAGACGAAGGAATTGCCACCGTTTTGGCGATGACGGCCGCTCCTGAGACTATCCAGGCAGGCGTATCAATATCCGCCGCCGGTCGGAGGGGCATTCTGAACCATGCCACCGCCGGAATTGTGCCCGCCCGGGGTGGTGCAGGAAGCAATGCCAAGACCGATGAGAGCGAAGACAACGGCCGCAAAAACTGATCTGGCGAACATGATCATGATTCCTTTGGTGTGATAGGGCACGCCGGCCCGAACCTGAAATGAACAGATCAGGGCCGCCTTTTATTCGATGGCTTTTTAACAAGCAGCATGTTCACTTTTTGTTCTTGAGTTAACGACCGCTTTATTCTATCGTTTTGCGTTCAGAATAAGGAGGAGGACAAAGCGGTACAGCTTTGCAGTGACCATGAAGAACAATGGGCAGCTTTCGCTCTATCTTGCGGGGGGAGCGCATACGAGAACACCGCCGCCAATCGATCAAGCGGCCATCAATGAATTCTATTTCGCCCTCCTGCCCGATGCGGCGGTTGCCACACGAAGTCATGAACTTGCAGGACATCTTCGCCGGCAGTACCGCTTTTCCACGAAGCCGCGCCGGGCGGATCTCTTTCATGTGACGCTCTACCCGATTGGCTCGTTTCGCTGCCTTCCCGAGGAGGTGGCATTTGCGGCGATGGAAGCTGCCTCGCGGGTGAGAAAGCCACCCTTTCCTATCGTCTTCGATCGAGCTGTCAGCTTCGGCAATGGCGACAACCGCCCGCTTGTCCTTTGGAACAAGGACGGGAATGCCGAACTAAAGGCGCTCCATCAGGAACTGGCCGATGCCATGCGCCTCACTGGCATTGCGCCAGCCAAGGGAAAGCCCGTCGAGCCGCATATGACGCTACTCTATCAGGGACATCTCGTTCCCGACACCCTGCTCGAGGAACCTGTGAGTTGGACCGTCAGGGACTTCGTCCTCATCAACAGCCTGCAGGGTGAGGCCAAGCACGATCATCTCTGCTATTGGACTTTGCACGATTGAACGGCCGCTCACGCCGTCGGCGGCTTGTGATCCGCCATCACCGCCGCCACGGCATCATCGACGCTGAAGCTGCAGCGGCTGCCGAGGTCGGCAATGCCCGCGACGGTCATGAGATCGCGGACGCGGTCATGGACGCGGGCGAACTGGACGCGCAGCCCGGTGCGCCGCATGGCATTGTCGAATTCCATCAAGGCATCCATGGCCGTGCTGTCGATATCGGAACTTTCTTCCAGGCTGAGGATGACGGCCCGCAAACCTGATTCGGCGCGGCTGCCTGACATTATCTCGCCGAAGATCGTATCGGCATTGCCGAAAAACAGAGTTTCGCGGGGGCGCCAGATGGCAATGCCTGATATCTCTTTCGCATCGTCGTGGCGGCTGACATCAACGAAATTATGGCTGCCTCCAAGCCGCCCGAGGCGGGCGACATAGGGCGAGGCCAGACGATGCATCATGGCGGCGAGCGAGAGCGCGATCGCCAGCAGCATGCCGTTGAGCACACCGAACGCAAGCACACCGATGGCAGCTCCAAGCGCCACATAGAAATCCCGATGCAAGCGGCGCAGGCGCAGGATCGGGCTCGGATCGAGCGCATGGGTCAGCGCCGCGATGACGACTGCGGCGAGTACCGGCTCCGGCAGAAGCGCCACCAGCCGCCCGGCGCAGGCAATCAGGATCGCGAGGCCGATGGCGGCGAAAACGGTGGTCGCCCGCGTCTTCGCGCCGGCCGCCTCGCTGGCGAAGCCTGCGGAAAAGCCCGCGCCGACAGGCATGCCCTGAACAACGGCACTGGCGATATTGGCGGCACCAAGCGCGCCAAGCTCGCGATTGACCTCCAGCGTCTCGCCATAGCGCAAGGCCAACGCCCGCATCGTCCCCCAGGACTCGGCAAAGAGGATGAGCACCAGCGGCACGGTGAACTGCACCAGCCGCGAATAGGCGTTCCAGTCGGCATTCGGCAGCGACGGCCATTGCGGCAGGATCTCGATGGGGCCGACCAGCTTGACGCCATGGCCTTCCAGGCCGAACAGGTAGGAGGCGAAGATGCCGGCGACGAGCACGAGGAAGGCGCCAGGAATGCCGGGCAATCGCTTTAGCAGCAGCAATGCCGCCAGCGCGACGACACCGACGGCGACACTGACCGGATTCCACTGCAGGATCGCGCCGAACAATGCGGCCGCATAGGTCAGGATGTTCGAACCCTGCGCAGGCACGCCGACGAGGATCGGCATCTGATGCAGGATGATGGTGATTGCCAATCCGAGCGCAAAGCCGCGCAGCACGGGCCGCGAGATGAAACCGGTGATGCCGCCGAGACGCAACGCGCCGGCGACGGCGAAAAGAATGCCGGCGAGCGCCACGGCGACCGTGGCAAGTCCCGCCTTGACTGTGGCATCGCCCGGCACGACGGCCAATGTCGCCGCAAGAATGGCCGCGGACGAGGATGTGGGGGAAACGATGGCGAAGCGGCTGCGGCCGAATATGGCATAGACGAGACATCCGGCAATGCCGGCGAGGATGGCCCGGTGCGGTGGCAGGCCGGCAATGCCGGCGTAAGCGACCGCTTCCGGCAGCATCAGTCCGGCAACCGATATGCCGGCGACCAGATCCGCCCTGTCCACCGCGAACCAACTGCCCAGCTTCGTCATCGATCACCGACCGTAAGTGTGGCCCATCCATCTATGGATAGAGATTCGCCATGGGGCCGCAACAGAAAAATGCGGATCGGAATTCGGACTCATACGGCGCTATCGAAGACGTCCCGCAAGGGGCAGCTTTGACCGACCACATCAGCAATGAAGTCCATGACCGCGCGAATGGCCGGCGAGCGGCGGAGATCGGGATAGGTGACGAGCCAGAGCTCGCGCGTCGGCGACGGGATCGCAGTCGGCAGACGCACCAGCCCCGCCTCGCGATCACCCAAAAATATCGGAAGCGCCACGACTCCAAGTCCGGCACGCGCGGCCTCGAGCTGCCCGAAAACATCGGTTGCGCGAAAAACGATCGGCCGGCCATTCAGCAGACTGCGAAGCCAGGTCTGCTGGGTCAGATGCTCCATCGCCGTATCATAGCCGATGAACATCCAGTCCTCCTCCGGCGTTTGCGCTATGGGCGGGATCGCATAGAGACCGAAGCGCATGGCGCCGATACGCCGCACCAAGAGATCGCTTTCCTCCGGCCTGGTCATGCGCACGGCAATGTCGGCCTCGCCGTAATTGAGTGCGGCGCTGCGGGCGATGCCGGCAATGGTCAGCGTGATGTTCGGATGAAGCGCATGAAACAGCGCGGCTCTCGGGGCGAGAAGATGGGCGGCGATCGACGGTGGTGCGCTGATCTTGACTGCGGCGGAAAGCCCGGAGACGGCACTTTTCGAATAGCGCCTGATCGCCTCGACATTTTCCTCCATGCCCGCCACCAGTTCGGCGATGGCGCGGCCGTCAGCCGTCAAGGGTGAAGTGCGTGGCCGCCGGTCGACGAGGCGCAGATCGAGAGAATGTTCCAATGCCGCAATGCGCCGGCCGACCGTTGCGTGATCGACACCCAGCTCGCGGGCCGCCGCCGAGAGCGAGCCGGTTCGGGCGAGAGCGGCGAAATGTTGAAGGTCCTGCCAGTCGATCATCGGTGCATTATTGCACAGATATGGTGAGTTCATACCGAATTTATTCCCATGGCGATTTGTGATGAAAACTCACTCGAAAGGAGATTTCACCATGCCCTTAGCGATTGCCATTACCAGCCCCGGCGGCCCTGAAGTCCTGAAAACCGTCGATCTCCCCGCCATCGAACCCGGTCCCGGCCAGGCACGGATCCGCCAAAGCGTCTCCGGCGTCAATTTCGTCGACATATATGTCCGTTCCGGGCTTTACCCGCTGCAACCGGGCCAGAATGTGCTCGGCTTCGAGGGTGCCGGCGTGATCGAAGCGCTCGGCGCCGATGCCGGCGAGTTGAAGGTCGGCGACCGTGTCGCCTATATCGGCCATCCGGTCGGCAGCTATGCCGAGGTGCGCACGCTGCCTGCCAGCCGCCTGGTGAAATTGCCCGATGGCGTCAGCGAGCGGATTGCCGGCAGCACGATGCTGCGCGGATTGACGGCGCAAATGGTGCTGCAAAAGACCTATCCGGTGAAGACGGGCGAGTGGGTGCTGGTGCATGCGGGAGCCGGCGGCCTCGGCCAACTCGTCACACGCCTTGCCAAACGAATTGGTGCGAACGTCATCGCCACGGTCGGCTCCGAAGCCAAGGCCGGCTTTGCCTATGAAGCGGGCGCAGACGCGGTTCTCCTGCATACGTCGGCGGATTGGGTCGAGGAAACGCGCCGCATTGCCGATGGCCGCGGTGTGCATCTTGCTGTCGACGGGATCGGCGGCACGATGCTGTCGCGGACGTTTGCGACGGTGCGCCCCTTCGGGATGGTCGCAAGCCTCGGGCAGGCAGCAGGCCCCATTCCGCCGATCAGGGTGGAGGAACTGTCGGGGCCTCGTGCCATCGGCCTGTCGCGCCCGAGCGTATTGACCTACGCCAACGATCCCGAACTCTACCGCCAGGGCGCCACGGCGCTGATGGTGGCGCTGCAGGCCGGACTTTTCAACCCGATCGGCGCAGAATACGAGCTGAAGGATGCCGCCCGAGCCCATGCCGATCTCGAGGCGGGACGAACGACGGCCAGCGTCATATTGACGATGTGACCGCCTTTCGAAGCGCAAGCCTCTCGCAGATGGGCATGCCGCTGCCGCAGACCCCTTCTCTCCTCCGTGGAAAAGGGGTTGATTACCAAGCTCCGAAGCAGGGCCGCAGGCCGCGCCCCTCCACACTGCGCGGTTTCGGCTGCCGCGCACAATCAATTCATCCCGTCAATGACTTTTGCTGCAAGGCAGCAATTCGTTGACCATGCCCGTCCCTCCCTGATACCGGTTGTCCATGGCGACGCATGGCCATCCGGCCGCCGCCGTCATGGCTATCCGATCCGAATTCCGATTCTTCGTGGCAAACAGCATGGACACCACCTCCGGTGTCCGCAGGCGATATACCGTGAACACTGCGTCTGAGACCATCCGGCCGACCTCGACCCTATCCCTCCTTTCGATCGTCGCGCTGACATTCTTCGGCTATATCGCCATCGGCCTTCCGCTCGCGGTTCTGCCGACCTATGTCGACAGCGGCCTCGGCTTCGGCGTCGTCTGGGCCGGCATCGCCGTCAGCACGCAATATGTGGCGACCATCGTCAGCAGGGCGCATGTCGGGCGGCTCTGCGATCAATACGGGCCGCGCCGCTCGGTCTTCCTCGGCTTCCTTGCCTATGGTCTGTCAGGCGCGCTGACGATCGCCTCCACATTTACAGTGAATGTCCCGGCGGCAAGCCTTGCTCTTCTGCTTGCGGGCCGGCTGGCGCTCGGCATCGGCGAAAGCTGGGTAAGCACCGCGGCGATCACCTGGGCGATCGGCCTGATGGGCTCGCGCGAAACAGTCCGCATCATCTCGTGGAACGGCATCGCCACCTATGGCGGCATCGCGCTCGCCGCCCCTTTCGGCGCCTGGCTGCAGGGGCGATACGGCTTCTTCGCCATCGGTGTCGTTACCATCATCCTTGCCGTCGCCGGATTCATGCTGGCGCAAACGCGCCCGCCCGTGCCTGGCGTGAAGGAAAAGGGCATCGGCACCGGCCAGGTTTTGAGCCGCGTCGCGCCGTTCGGCATCGCACTGGCGCTTGCGTCAAGCGGTTTCGGCGTGGTGATGGCTTTTGTCGCGCTGTTCTTCCATAGCCGCAACTGGGATGGCGCCTCTTTTGCGCTCAGCGCCTTCGGCCTTACCTTCATGGGCGTGCGCCTGGGTCTTGCCCAGGCAGTCGCCCGCTTCGGCGGCCTGCCGCTGGTGCGTATTTCCCTCGTCATCGAGATCATCGGCCTTGCGGCCGTTGCCCTTGCGCCCTCCCCGACGGTTGCCATCATCGGCGCGGCGTTGGCCGGCGCCGGTTTTGCGCCCGTCTTTCCTGCACTCGGCAATGAGGCGATGGAGCGCATCCCGCCGCAGAACCGCGGCGTCGCGCTCGGACTGTATTCGATCTTTCTCGACGTGTCGCTCGGCTCGACCGGCCCGATTGCCGGTCTGTTTGCCGATCATCTCGGCTATGCCGCCCCCTTCTCCTTCGGCGCCGGCGCGGTATTACTCAGCCTGATCCTAAGCTTCTGCCTGCGCAGGAACGGCCGCCGCTAACAGCCACTTTGGGGCATTTGTCCTTGATCCTGGTTTCGGCAGATGGCGACAAAAGGTTGCGGGTTGCGGTCAAGGCTTGATATGGGTCTCCGATTGTCATCAGCAGGAGGCCGGCCCATGAATGTCACCGAAATCGTCATCGAAGGCGACACTCCGGGGATCGCCTGGCGGCTGCCCGTCCTGCATTTTGCCGGCAGCAAGGCGGATGCGCCGAAGGTTTATATCCAGGCTGCGTTGCACGCCGGCGAGCTGCCGGGCACGGCGCTCGTGCATTTCCTCTGCGGGCGCCTGCGGCAGGCGGAAGCGGAAGGCGTGATCCTCAGCGACATCATCGTGGTGCCGCACGCCAATCCGATCGGCGCGGCGCAATCGCATTTCGGCGAGATGCAGGGCCGTTTCGACCTCGGCTCGCGCACCAATTTCAACCGCGACTTTCCGCTGATCTCGCTGCGCGACCGCGATCTCCTGATCGAGAACCTCGAGCGTTATCCGGCCGTAGACCGGCTGAAGCGCCAGCTGATCCATATGGCGCTCGGCGCCGATCTGGTCATCGATCTTCATTGCGACGACGAATCCCTGCAATATGCCTATATCGACGAGGCTTTCTGGCCCGAGGCTTCCGATCTTGCCGCAGCGCTCAAGATGGATGCCGTGCTGCTGTCGGACGGCGAAAGTTCGGCCTTTGAAGAGGCTGTGAGTTTCGCCTGGAAATATGAAGTGCCGGGCGAGAAGAAGGCGAGACTGCCGGGCAAGCTTTCAGTCACGGTGGAATTGCGCGGCACTCGCGATGTCTATCCCGAGATGGCAAGGAAGGATGCGGAAGGGCTCTGGCGCTTCCTGGCCGCGCGCGGCGCAGTCCACGACGAACGCGTCGCACTTGATGCGTTCGATGGCCCGGCTGTGCCGCTCGACAATATCGAGATGATCCGCGCGCCGCAGGCAGGCACCGTGCTCTTCCATCGCAATATCGGTGAACGCGTTGCAGAAGGCGACCTGCTAGCGACGATCATCACCTCCCCCGGCATGCCGGATGGGACCATCGATGTTCGCGCACCGCAGGCTGGCCTGATCGTCACCCGTGTTTCGGACCGGCTGGTACGCAGGCGCGGCGACCTGATGAAGATCGGCTCCGATAGGCCGAGTTCCGTCGCCCGGAAGCCTGGAACACTTGAGGACTAATGGGAAGCAAGAGACGGATTCGACATGACGATCACCATTTACGGCATCAAGAACTGCGACACGATGAAGAAGGCCCGCAGCTGGCTCGAAGGCCATGACATCGCCTATGATTTCCACGACTACAAGGCCGTCGGTATCGATCGGGAACATCTCGAACGCTGGACAAAGGAAGCCGGATGGGAAGTCGTGCTAAACCGCGCCGGCACCACGTTCAAGGCGCTGCCGGAAGCCGATCGCACCGATCTTTCGAAGGACAAGGCCATCGCATTGATGGTGGCGCAGCCTTCGATGATCAAGCGCCCGGTACTGGAGGCGGACGGAAAGTTGCTGGTCGGCTTCAAGCCCGATATTTACGCGAGCTTCTTCAAGGCTTGGCCGACCGAGGCGCTCTTTTAAAGTGATAGCATATATGCTATCACTTTTCCATGAAGGTTGTCATCGATACGAACATTTTCGTTTCCGCGATCATGAACGCCGATGGCGCTCCACGACAGGTCATCCGCCTCTGTCTTGAAGAGCACCTTGTTCCACTGATCAGCAATGCCTTGTTTGCCGAATACGAGGATGTTTGCGGAAGAGATGCCCTTTTCGATGATCGCTTCATCTCAAAAGAAGAGCGCGCGATACTCCTCGATGCATTCCTTTCGAGCTGCATGTGGATTCCCATATATTATTTATCGCGTCCAAACCTGCGCGACGAAGGAGATAATCATTTGATCGAACTTGCGGTCGGTGGCGGCGCGTCGAATTTAATAACAGCAAACAAGAAGGATTTCGCCCAAGCGGAATTGCTATTTCCGCAGCTGGAAATTCTTACGGCAGGTGAGTTCCTTATGAGGAGAAAGTCTTGACATGAGCACGCTGACCATTCGTCTTCCAAGCGATCAGCACGAACGGCTGAAGGCACTTGCCGCGTCCCGCGGCACGAGTCTCAACAAGCTTTTCGAAGAGCTGACGACAAAAGCGCTCACGGAGTTCGATGCCGAGACGCGGTTTCAGCTCAGGGCGGCCAAGGGTGACAAAACTCGTGGTCTCGAAATTCTAGGAAAGCTGGATCGCGTTCACTCCGAACGGGGATAAGTTTCACAGCAGAATATATCGGTTTCCCATGTCCAAAACCACCCGCGCCACACAAGTGCTGACCCAGGCGAAAGTCGCCTTCACCGTGCATGCCTATGACTACGACCCGAATGCGGAGCGTGTCGGCCTGCAGGCGGCGGAGGCTCTTGGCGAGGAGCCGCATCGCGTCCTGAAGACGCTGATGGCCGAGGTGGATGGCAAGCCGGTCTGCGCCGTCGTTCCCTCCGACCACGAAGTCAGCATGAAGAAGCTTGCCGCGGCCTTTGGCGGCAAGTCGGCCGCCATGATGAAACCTGCCGACGCCGAGCGCCTGACGGGATATCATGTCGGCGGCATCAGCCCGTTCGGCCAGAAGAAGCTCGTTCCGACGGCGATCGAGGCGCAGGCGATGGCCGAGGCTTACGTCTATATAAACGGCGGCCAGCGCGGATTGCAGGTGCGGTTAAGTCCGCAGGATGCATTGACCGCTCTTAAAGCCAAGACCGCGCCGCTGATTGCCTGACGATCTTCAAGATCGGACAAAGCGCCTTCAATTTCGCCGCAAACCGGTCTAAGTCTTCGGACCATCCTCGATATCAGCCAAGCAGGTTTTGCCATGACATCAGCCAGCCCCAACCATCATCCCGTCGATCACGCCAAGCTGGAAAAGCTTGCGGAAGTAGCCGTAAGGGTCGGGTTGCAGCTGCAGTCCGGCCAGGATCTGCTGATGACAGCGCCGATCGCAGCGATGCCGCTGGTGCGGCTGATCACGCGGGAGGCCTACAAGGCCGGCGCCGGTCTCGTCTCCACCTTCTATTCGGACGAAGAGACGACGCTCGCCCGCTACGAATACGGCCAGGATGCCAGCTTCGACCGTGCCGCGACATGGCTCTATGAAGGCATGGCCAAGGCTTTCTCCAACAATACGGCTCGTCTCGCCATTGCCGGCGACAATCCGATGCTCCTGTCGAACCAGGACCCGAACAAGGTGGCCCGCGCCAACCGCGCCAATTCGGCCGCCTACAAGCCGGCGCTCGAAAAGATTTCGAATTTCGACACCAACTGGAACATCGTCTCCTATCCGAACCCCTCCTGGGCAAAGCTGGTCTTCCCGAACGATCCGGAACCGATCGCGGTTGCCAAGCTCGCCAAGGCGATCTTTTCCGCGTCGCGCGTCGATGTCGAAGATCCGGTCGCGGCGTGGGCGGAGCACAACGCCAATCTGCACAAGCGTTCGGCGTGGATGAACGGCCAGCGTTTTGCCGCCCTGCATTTCCAGGGACCAGGCACCGACCTGACGGTTGGTCTCGCAGACGGCCACGAATGGCATGGCGGCGCTTCCACCGCTAAGAACGGCATCACCTGCAACCCGAACATCCCAACGGAAGAGGTCTTCACCACGCCGCATGCGCTGCGCGTCGAAGGCCATGTCTCCTCCACCAAGCCGCTGTCGCATCAGGGCACGCTGATCGACAATATCCAGGTGCGCTTCGAGGGCGGCCGGATCATCGAGGCGAAGGCGACGCGCGGCGAGGAGGTGCTGAACAAGGTACTCGACACCGACGAAGGCGCGCGCCGGCTCGGCGAAGTGGCGCTGGTGCCGCATTCCTCGCCGATTTCGGCAAGCGGCATCCTGTTCTACAACACGCTCTTCGATGAAAACGCCTCCTGCCATATCGCGCTCGGCCAATGCTATTCCAAGTGCTTCATGGACGGCGCCAAGCTCAGCCAGGAGCAGATCAAGGCGCAGGGCGGCAACTCCAGCCTGATTCATATCGACTGGATGATCGGCTCCGACAAGGTCGATATCGACGGTATCAATGCCGATGGCTCGCGCGTTCCCGTCATGCGCAAGGGCGAGTGGGCATAAGGACGCACAGATACCTTGAATGAGAGCGTGCCGCGGTATCCCTGCCGCGGCATGTTTTTTGTCTGGAAGCGCGGAATCAGATCGTCGCCAGCGCTCGCTTGACGCGCTCGAGATGCGCCTTGCGTCCGGCATCGGTGACGCGATCCATGTCATGAAGCGCCAGCATGCGGAAATTCAGCCGCTTGGCGCAGAAGGCGGCGATGCCGCGCTTCAGCAGGCGCCGCACCGGATTGCCCATATAGAGGTGCACGATCCACCAGGGCGAACCGGTGGTCGTGAGTGCCCAGAACAACCGGATATTGGTGAGCTGCGGCACGATACGGCCGCCGGCGGGATCATGAGTAAAGGCAACGCCGGGCGCAAAGGCACGATCGAAGAAGCCTTTGAGAATGGCAGGGAAATTGAACCACCATTGCGGAAACACGAGGATCAGTCCCTCGGCCGCCCGCAGACGCGCGACGATATCGCCGACGCCCGCGGTATCGTAGGGCTGATCGAAATAGCCGCCTCGCTCCACTTCCGAAAGACGCGGGTCGAAGCCCTCGCGATAGAGATCGAGCAGATCGACCTCGTGGCCGCCGGCGGCAAGCGTTTCCCGCGCGAGCTTCGCCACAGCGGCGGCGAAGCTGTCCTCCAGCGGATGTGCCAGAACGAGCAGGATACGCATCAGAACAGGCTTCCCTGCTTTGGCGGAACGGCGGGTTCTGCGGGTTTGGTAGCCCGCTTTTTCGCAGGTGTGGCGCCTGATGACGGTGGGGCGGCGGCATCGCCGGTGACCGCGCCGACACGGCCATCCGCAAATTCGATCGATATGGCAGCACCTGTCGAAAGTGCCGCTGCCAGCGAAACCGGGCGGTCGTCCTCATCACGCACGACGGCATAGCCACGCTTCAAAACATTCTTGTAGGAGAGCGACTGCAGGATACGTTCCTGCGCGACAAGCTCGCTGCGGGCACGGGTTAGCTGATGGCGGATGGCGGTGTCGGCGTGGCGGACAAGATTGCCGAGGCGATCGCGCGCCCTCCCCGTCTGCGCTTCGAGGCGCGAGGGCAGTGTGGCGAAGACGGCATCCGCGCGTTCGATGCGGGCGCGAGAGCGGTCGAGCATGCGCTCGATGGTCCGCTCCGCGCGGGTCATCCGCTCGCCCAATTGCTGGCGGCGCTCGGCGATCCGGTTCGACAGGATATCCGGCCGCAGCTGCGAGGCCATGCGCTCGAAGGAACGGCGCTTGTTCAGCGTGTTCAGCTCCAATCCACGGCCAAGGCCGGCGGCCGCCTCATCGAAGCGGCGGCGCGGCAGGGCCAGGATCTGGTCGAGCGAAGGTAGCGCCCGCAACAGCGCACGCACCGCCTGTCGCCGCTGATCCATCTGTCTTATCATTCCGCCCTGCAGCCGGGCTGCAAAGCTTGCGAGCTGCGCCTCCAGCTCGGCCCGAACAGGCACTGCCATTTCCGCCGCGCCCGTCGGCGTCGGGGCGCGCACATCGGCGGCATAGTCGATCAGCGTCCAATCGGTCTCGTGGCCGACGGCGGAGATCAGCGGTATCTCGCTAGCCGCAGCGGCACGAACGACGGCCTCGTCGTTGAAGCTCCAGAGATCCTCGAGGCTGCCGCCGCCGCGCGCGACGATCAGCACGTCGGGGCGCGGGATCGGGCCGCCTCGCTCAAACTCGTTGAAGCCGCGGATGGCGTTCGCCACCTCGTCGCCGGAGCCCTCCCCCTGCACCTTCACCGGCCAGACCAGCACATGCACGGGGAAACGATCGGAAATACGGTGCAGGATATCGCGAATGACGGCACCGGTCGGCGAGGTAACGACACCGATTACCCTTGGCAGGAAGGGGAGCCTGCGCTTGCGCTCGGGATCGAAGAGGCCTTCGACGCCGAGCTTGCGCTTGCGCTCCTCAAGAAGCGCCATCAAGGCGCCAGCACCGGCAGGCTCCAAAGTCTCGATGACGATCTGATATTTAGACGAACCCGGGAAGGTCGTCACCTTGCCGGTCGCGATGACTTCCATCCCCTCTTCGGGGCGGAATTTCAGCTTGGAGAAGGTACCCTTCCAGATCACCGCGTCGATACGGGCACGATCATCCTTCAGCGAGAAATAGGCATGACCCGAGGAATGCGGCCCGCGATAGCCGGAGATTTCACCGCGCACGCGTACCTGGTCGAACGCGTTCTCGACGGTGCGCTTGATCGATCCCGACAATTCCGAAACGGAATATTCCGTCAGGTTCGAGGGCGAATCATTCTCAAAAAAGCTGCTCATGGCTTCCTTCTAGCCCATGTCGCGGAAAATGCGGAGCCTTGTGCGTACTCCCTAAGTCTGAAACGATCGAAGGCGAGGATTGTGCGCATAGTTGAGGGACAGCAGCGATCATTGCATGTCCCATAAAGAGAGTGGAGCTTATCGCTTCATCAAACGTTAACCCTATCGACAAAGCCTTTCTTAGCCGTCCGCGCGTAAATCTGTGCAAACTGGTTCTTGGTAAAGAGGATATGGAGCGATGATATTCGCGACCGCCATGATCATCGGAATTGTCGCCGGGCTGCAGCGCACGACCATCGGCGCCTTGCTCGGCGTGGCGCTGGTGAGTATCGCCTTCATGGCGGCGGTCGCGATGTCGATCGTTCCGCCGCCGCTGACGACACTGTTCATTGCGCTCGGCGGTTACAATCTTGGCTTCATCGGCTATCTCATTACGGCCGACATGATGGAGCAGCGCCGCGCCTAGGTGTGAGCTTTCGGGAGGTTGTCCATTCGGAGCGGATTTGGGAGACTGGAGTTACCACACCTCAGTTTTCCAGGATCA
>NZ_JAUQTZ010000096.1:0-23893 GCF_059803845.1 Rhizobium sp. UFLA01-1127
TTGTCGTCGCGCCTGTTCATGGTGGCGTCGGCGCCCTCGATCGAGAACACCTCGGTGTCGTCCTTGGTGACGGACACGGCGCCGGCATGGGCGCTCTTGTAATAGAGGAGCGAGCTGAGATCGCCCTTGGTCGCGTCACCAGGGATTTCGACGCCGTTCAGCTTCAGGTCGGTGGCGGAAACCGCGGCGCCGTCCTTTTCGAAATCGACATCGTCGAAATCGATTTCGCCGATCTTGTAGCCGCCATTGCTTTCTTCGACGCCATCCATGGTGATGTCGCCGAGCGGAATGCTCTGCTCCATGCCGGCTGCTTTCACGGTGGCACCCTTCAGCGTTACCGTGTCGCCGTCGATATCGATACCAGCGGCGGCGATAGAGCCACCCTGCTGTGCGTATACGTCGTTGAGCTTCTTCAGAAGGTCGTTGCCGTCAAGCGCGAAGGCCGAACCGGCGAAAGACAGGATGGCAGCGCTGCAGAGCATCAGCCGCGTGGTCCGATAGAAAGTCATTATGGCGTTTCCTAGTTGAGCCGGTGGTGTCGGCGGTGGCGTATAAATTGAACGTATACTGCGCTGACATATATTGATATTTCCACAAAAATCCAATGACAATGAGCGTCGGGAGCCGGTGCGGTAAAAATGCTCCGGCACCACATTCCAACGGTGCTCGAAACGCCTTCATCCACAGGTGCTTTCCGCTGATTTCTTGCCGGGAATCGTCATCTCCGATAGTCAAGGGCCATGGGAAAAAATCTTACTCCGCCGTCCCGTGATGGCGATGACAATATCGTTCCGGTCGATCTGAAGGCCGCGCTCGAAACGCGCTACCTGGCCTATGCCTTGTCGACGATCACGCAACGCGCGCTTCCCGACGTTCGCGACGGTTTGAAGCCGGTGCATCGCCGCATCGTCTACGCGATGAGCGAGATGGGTCTTCGCCCCAACTCCGCCTTCCGCAAATGCGCCAAGATCGTCGGCGAGGTGATGGGTAACTATCACCCGCATGGCGACCAGTCGATCTACGACGCGCTGGCGCGCCTCGCGCAGGATTTCTCGCAGCGTTATACGCTGGTCAACGGTCAGGGCAATTTCGGCAATATCGACGGCGATAGTCCGGCCGCGATGCGCTACACCGAATCCAAGATGACGGCCGTTTCCGAGCTGCTGCTCGAAGGCATCGATCAGGATGCGGTGGATTTCCGCGACACCTATGACGAGTCGAATTCCGAACCGATCGTTCTGCCTGGGGCTTTTCCCAACCTGCTCGCCAACGGTTCTTCGGGCATTGCGGTCGGCATGGCGACCTCCATCCCGCCGCACAATGCTCACGAGCTTTGCGACGCCGCCCTGCATCTGATCAAGGATCGCGATGCGACGGTCGAGAAGCTGGTGGAGCTTTATATTCCAGGCCCGGACTTTCCGACCGGCGGCATCATCATCGATGATCGCCAGAGCATTATCGAGAGCTACAAGACCGGCCGCGGCGGCTTCCGTGTCCGCTCCAAATGGGAGATCGAGGACCTCGGCCGTGGCGGCTACCAGATCGTTGTCACGGAAATACCGTTCCAGGTGCAGAAGTCGCGGCTGATCGAAAAGATCGCCGAACTGCTGCTGGCGCGCAAGCTGCCGCTGCTCGAAGATGTCCGTGACGAGTCCGCCGAGGATATCCGCGTCGTTCTGGTGCCGAAGAGCCGCACGGTCGACGCGACGATCCTGATGGAATCGATGTTCAAGCTGACGGAGCTGGAAAGCCGTTTTCCCCTCAACATGAACGTCCTGTCCATGGGCCGCATTCCCAGGGTCATGGCGCTGAACGAAGTGTTGAAGGAGTGGCTGGATCACCGCCGCGAGGTGTTGCTTCGCCGTTCGCGTTTCCGGCTCGCTGCCATCGAAAAGCGGCTTGAAATCCTCGGTGGCCTGCTGGTCGCCTATCTCAATATCGACGAAGTCATCGCCATCATCCGCGAGGAGGATGAGCCGAAGCCGGTCATGATGGAGCGGTTCGGCCTCACGGACAATCAGGTCGAAGCGATCCTCAACATGCGGCTGCGCTCCTTGCGCAAGCTGGAAGAATTCGAAATCCGCAAGGAGTTCGACGGCCTGACCAAGGAGAAGGCAGATATCGAGGCGCTGCTCGCTTCGGAAGAAAAGCAGTGGCAGACGGTGTCCTGGGAAATCGGCGAGGTGAAGAAGAAATTCGCCAAGGCCACCGAAATCGGCCGCCGCCGCACCCAGTTTGCCGAGGCGCCTGAGGCTGACGATGCCGCCATCCAGCAGGCGATGATCGAAAAGGAGCCGATTACGGTCGTGGTCTCGGAAAAAGGCTGGATCCGCGCCCTCAAGGGCCACATTTCCGATACCTCGTCGCTGACCTTCAAGGAGGGCGACGGTCTCAAGGTTGCCTTCCCGGCGCAGACGACGGACAAGATCCTCATCATCACGACGGGCGGCAAGGCCTATACCCTCGGCGGCGACAAGCTGCCCGGCGGCCGCGGTCATGGCGAACCGCTGCGCATTATGATCGACATGGAAAACGATCAGGATGTGCTGACCGCCTTCGTCCACGATCCGCAGCGCAAGCAGATGATCGCATCGACGGCGGGCAACGGCTTCATCGTTGCCGAGGCGGAACTGGTCGCCAATACCCGCAAGGGCAAGCAGATCATGAACGTCTCCTATCCGGATGAGACGAAGCTTCTTGTTCCGGTTTCAGGCGATCATGTCGCCGTCGTTGGCGAGAACCGCAAGATGGTGATCTTCCCATTGGAGCAGGTGCCCGAAATGTCGCGCGGCAAGGGTGTTCGCCTGCAGCGCTACAAGGACGGCGGCGTCGCCGATATCAGATGCTTCATGATCGCCGATGGCCTGACCTGGGAAGACAGCGCCGGCCGCACCTTCACCAAGTCCAAGGATGAATTGGTGGAATGGCTGGGCGACCGCGCCGGCGCCGGCAGAGCCGTGCCGAAGGGCTTCCCAAGAAGCGGCAGATTTTCTGGGTAGAGATCGGTTGAGCTAAGCCCGAGCAATCGACCCAGGAGGGTCGATTGCAGCGACGGACGCCCTGAGCCCAGCGAAGGGCCGGGTGGTGTGGCTTGACCGTCAACAGAGGGCAATCGGCCGCCGGATCGATTGCTGACAGACATCGGAAACCCAACGCCGAAGCAAATAGGAGGCGGTTAGTTTCTAACCTGCCTCTGGAACACAGACGTCCCGCAGGAAGCGCATTGCTCCTTCTTGGTCGATTTCACCAGCGGCCACTGCCACGACGAAGCTGTAAAGATTGGCATCCGTCGTTTGAATACGATAGCCGTTTTCCATAAGAGAGACTGCCGTCGTCACGATGGCGATGCGCTTATTGCCATCTATGAACGCGCGGTTTTTTGCCAGCCTAAATAGATAGGCTGCCGCCAGTTCGATGATATCGTCACTGCCGTATTGGGATTTGTTAATCGGGCGTGCCAGGGCTGATTCCAGGGAACCTTCGTCTCGTAGGCCATAGGAACCGCCGAACCTTTTAATCTGCATCCTATGCAATTGTTCGATAAGCGGCCTAGTCAGGAGGATAAAGGGCATTACTCAGCCAGCTTCTTGAGCGCTACCTTGTATTGATCCATGAAGCGCTGCGCATGCTCCATCTGGCGCGCGAAGTCTGCGTCGGTTGGCTGCATCAGCAATACACCATCCTTCAGACTGAGTTCCAACGTATCGCCAGCGCCGAGCCCTAACTGGTCAAGAACCTCTTTCGGAATAATCACACCTTGGGAATTGCCGATTTTGCGGATGGTAACGTTCATGTCTCAGCTCCGATGTAATAACTTCGTTATAACATCGATTGACCGCTGTTTCAATGTGCAAGGCTCTGCGCGGTGATTGCTGCTCTGGCTTTGACACGCGCCTGCCAGAGCGAGTGGGCGGCCAGTGCCAGGATCAGGATGGCGCCACCGGCAAGCGTCATGTTGGTCGGCGCCTCGGAAAAGATCAGCCAGACCCAGATCGGCGCCAGGATCGTTTCCAGAAGGTAGAACATCGCTACTTCCGGCGCCGAGAGAAAGCGCGTGCCTGTCGCAAGGCACCAGAAGGAAAGCGGCATCAGCAGCGCGCCGTCGAAGAGGATCCAGCCGGGATGCTCGATGGAAAAGCCCGTCGGCGCGATGTGATAAAGCCCGACGGCTGCCGGAATGACGGCTGCCAGCAAGGAAGCAAAACCCATATCCTGCCCGGAGGCGCGGCTCATCGTGATCGCGCAGGCGATGGAAAGCGATGCGATCACCGAGAGGGCGTCGCCAAGCAGGTGCCCAGCCTCCATGCCATCCCCGACGATAAGGCCGACCCCCAGAATCATCACTGCCATGGTGATGAACGTGGAAAGGGCAGGGCGTTCTTTCAGGAAGATCCAGGACAGCAGCGCGGTGAACATCGGGTTCAGCGCGATGATGAAGACCACATTCGCCGCTTTGGTATAATAGACGGCGAGAAGAAAGGTGATGGTGGTCAGCCCATAGAAGAAGCCAACGGGAATTCCGAGCCGGCCCGGCAGCACGGTTTGCAGCGAGCCTGTGACTCGGCGGATGACGAAGAGGGCGGCGAGCGCTACGACGATGGTCGCAAGGCTGCGCGCCGAGAGCACCGACCATACCTCGCCGCTGGAAAGCCGGATCAGCGGTATGTCCATCGACAGCGCCAGCCCGCCGAACGATGTCAGCAGCAGGCCCTTCTTATGGTCCGGGAGATGGGCAAACATTCAGCGCAAGGTATCTTTGTCGCCGTCGGCCGCGGGATCGAAACGTTCCCATCCGCGCGGCGTCAAATGTTCCTGTGGTTGGAAGCGCGTCTTATAATCCATCTTGCGCGAGCCCTTGACCCAATAGCCAAGATAGACATGCGGCAGCCCGAGCGCCTTCGTTCGCTTGATGTGATCCAGAATCATGAAGGTGCCGAGTGATCGCGCATCGAGATCTGGATTGAAATAGGAATAGACCATCGATAGCCCGTCGCTCATGACGTCGGTCAATGCCGCCGCCAGCAACTCGCCCTTCGGACGCTGCTCCAGCCCGGAGCCTTCCTCGCGGCGGCGATACTCGATGATGCGGGTATTGACATGTGTATCCTCGACCATGATCGCATAGTCGAGCACGGTCATGTCCGACATGCCGCCATGCTGGTGGCGATAGTCGAGATAGCGGCGGAAGAGCGAATATTGCTCGCTTGAGGGCTGTGCGGGGAATTCGGTGGCGATGACGTCGCTATTGGCGGCCAGCACGCGCCGCATCGATCGGCCGGGCTCGAATTCCTGGGCGAGGATGCGCACGGATACGCAGGCACGGCAGGCTTCGCAGGCGGGGCGGTAGGCGATGTTCTGCGAGCGCCGGAAGCCGCCCTGGGTCAGAATATCGTTCATCTCTGCTGCTCGCGGACCGACGAGATGGGTGAAGACCTTGCGTTCCATCTCGTGCGGCAAGTACGGACAGGCAGCCGGTGCCGTCAGATAAAACTGCGGAGATGGCGTCGACTGCGTATTCATCTGCCGTTGATTGCCCTTTCCTTCGGCATCCGTTTTTTACAAGCATGGCCCAAGTTTAGAAAACGTCAACTACGTCCTTTGTTAAAGATCAAAGTTTCCTAATTGACCACAAGCGGAAATGCCGTCTCGCGGGTCGATTGGTCGTGCCGGGGGTCGTCAGTCGTGAGGTCGCGGTGCGCTCGCTTTATGCGGTGCGGGCGATAACCGTGCCGAGCAGCAGATCATGCACCAGTCTGCTGCGGTCGGTAAACAGGCCCACCAGCAGGATCAGCGGCGTCAGGACGGAGTTCAGGATCCAGAACAGCGCCAGATGGACGATCGCCGTCAGGAAGTCCATTCGGCGGCCGTCGACGCGAATCATGGTGAGGCCCATGGCGCGCATGCCGAGCGACGCCTGGTAAGGCCCGCCGAGCGTCCAGCCGAAATAAAGGCCGGCAACGAGGACGAAGAGCACCGGATAAAGGAAGAAGCCGAGTCCCAGCGTCAGGATCGAAACGAAGAACAGCAGCACGGCCGCGGGAATGCAGAGCAGGGCCACGACGATGTAATCGACGATGAAGGCGAAGACGCGCCGGCTCAGCACGCCACTATAGGCGCGCCAGTCGTCCGGTGCTGCATAGAGCGGGCTGGGGTTCAGGCTCATTGCTTTCCTCCTTGGGAAACATTTGCCGAACATATGGTATCGGCGCCTGCAAATGCAATAAGCAGGCCGCCGGCGCGTGGCTTGAAGCTATTTCTTCGCCAGATGCTTAGCCACATCCATGGCGAAATAGGTGAGGATGCCGTCACATCCGGCGCGCTTGAAGGCGAGTAGCGTTTCGAGCATCACCCTGTCGCCGTCGATCCAGCCATTGGCGGCGGCGGCCTTGATCATCGCGTATTCCCCGGAAACCTGATAGGCGAAGGTCGGAAGGCCGAAGGCCTCCTTCAGCCGCCAGCAGATGTCGAGATAGGGCAGGCCGGGCTTGACCATCAGCATGTCGGCACCTTCCTCGACGTCGAGTGCGGCGTCGCGCACGGCTTCGGTGCCGTTGGCCGGATCGATGTAATAGGTCTTCTTGTCGCCTTTCAGCAGGCCGCCGGTGGAAATCGCCTCGCGATAGGGACCGTAGAAAGCCGAGCTGAACTTCGTCGCATAGCTCATGATGCCGACGTTCTGGTGGCCTGCGGCGTCGAGCGCCTGGCGGATCGCGCCGATGCGGCCGTCCATCATTTCCGAAGGTGCGATGATGTCGGCCCCCGCATCCGCCTGATAGACCGCCGCCTGCGCCACCTGCTCGACCGTCTCGTCGTTGACGATCTCGTTGCCGCGCAGGATGCCGTCATGGCCGTGGCTGGTGAAGGGATCGAGCGCGACATCGGTGATGATGCCGATACCAGGCACGGCCTTCTTGATTGCGGCGCTGGCGAGATTGATGAGGTTGTTTCTTTCGAGGCTGTTGGAGCCGGTCTCGTCGCGCAGCCCCATTTCGATGTTCGGAAAGGTCGCGAGCGCAGGGATGCCGAGATCGGCCGCTTCCTTGGCTGCTTCCACGGCCTTGTCCACTGTCATGCGGTTGACGCCGGGCATGGCAGGGATCGGCTCGACGATGCCGGTGCCGGGAATGAGGAAGATTGGCCAGATCAGATCGTCGACCGTCAGCCGGTTTTCCTGCACGAGACGGCGTGTCCAATCGGCCTTGCGATTGCGTCGCATGCGGCGATGCCCGGTGATCTCGTCGACGAGATGCGTCTTGTTCTCCATGATGCCGCCATCCTTTTTCGTTTATTTAGGCACTCCATATAGGCCGCGTACCTATCACGCAGTCCCCAGGATTCAAAACCAGGCGAAAGGCCGCAGCCATTATATTCTGGCGAGGCACGTGCCTCCTACGTATTGTTCACGCATGGAACCTGATTCTTCGACCGTACCCAAGAATACGCTGACGGACATCCTGTTCGTGCTGTTCATGCGGCTGATCGCGATCGGCTGTTTCTGGCTCGGTCTGCAATATTGGGCGATGCTGGTCGGCTATTCGCTCGATGGCCATGCACGCTTCGATTTGCTTGCCCTGCCTTGGAAGGTTGCCGGCGCCGGGCTTGCCGTGATCTTCCCCGTCGCCGCCCTCGGATTGTGGCTCACCGTCTCCTGGGGACCGGTCATGTGGGTGCTTGCCGCAGGCGGGCAGGGATTGATGTACGGGGTCTGGCCAGAGATATTCGGATCCAATCCGCTGATCATGATATTGCATGCCTGCGTCGCCTTGATTTATGGCCTTTTCCGCGTCCTGTTATGGCAGGAAAAGCGCAGGCGCCGTCAGCAGCAGGTAATGGTTGATTTACCCTGAGACAGCAACACTTCCTGGTAAGGTGCTGTTAAGCCTGCAGTTTAAGTAGAATTTTATGTGTATTCGATAGGGTCTCACTCAAGGCGGGAAGAAAACGACACCGCCAAACAAAACAGAGTGAGGCCAAGTCATGATGAACACGAAAATCAAGCCGCAGGCAGTTGCGAACGCTCGGGATCAGCAGGTTGATGACATCCGGGCTCTCTACATGGAATCCCTTCACCTGGTCGAGCGTTTGCACCGCCGCCTGCTTGATGTCATCAAGGACGAGTTCGACCGCCAGGGTCGCGACGACGTCAATGCCGTCCAGGCACTTCTCCTTTTCAATATCGGCAATTCCGAGCTGACGGCCGGCGAGCTGCGCTCCCGCGGTTTCTATCTCGGCTCCAACGTTTCCTATAACGTCAAGAAGCTGGTCGATCTCGGCTTCATCAACCACCAGCGCTCGCGCATCGACCGCCGCTCGGTCCGCATCAGCCTGACCGAAACCGGCCAGGACATCGCCGAAACCGTCGCCAAGCTCTATGAGCGCCACATCGGCTCGATCGACAAGGTCGGCGGCATCGGCACCGACGAGTTCACCCAGATGAACAAGCTCCTGCAGCGCCTGGACCGCTTCTGGAACGATAGCATCGCTTATCGCATGTAAGCAGCGGCGAAGGATAGCCGCGAGACCATCCGGTAAAAGCAAGCCGGACACGTTCCCTGCGTGTCCGGCTTGAACGTTTTTGCCAGCCCCCGCCGTTGTGCGCTTTTTGCCACGTCCGAGCCTGACCTTCCGTCATACACAACCTGCAAGACGGCTAAGCCATTGACGCGGGTTCAAGACACGCTATGAACCACGCGCAGCTGTTGTATTTTAGCAAAAGCAGTTTGGTGTTTCTTACGCTCCCGCTTGGCAAAGCAAGTTTCATGCCGGGAGACACGAATTGGCCATATTGCTATGACAGCGGAAATCGACGGCAAGCGGCGTTCTCGAAATTCGATGTTTCGGCTCAAAGGTCTTGGCTTCGCGATATTGTGATGGTTCGTGGCGAAGTTTTTGGTGGTGCTTTAAGGGTGCGGATCGATACTGAGCGGCGTCACTTGGCGTGAGCTTGCGTTATTTACTGCTTTCTCTCTCGGCTGCGCATGATTGGATCGCAGCATTGAACGGTTGGGATATGTCGAAGAAAAACGGAATTGAATCCTTTTCGCGCCGCTCTTTCCTGCGGTCGGCTGCAACTCTTGGCGCTGCCGCATTGGCCGCTCCGGCTCTCGCGCAAAATGCAACTCCGCTTGAGGCGCTCATCAACGACCGTTCCCGCGGCAATTGGGACGACCAGTTCGACGCGAAGGCTGCGGCGCGCACCGCCGCCGCTGTCCAGTCGAACGCGCCAATCCTCGGACCGGATTCCGTACCGAATATTCAGCAGGCGATCGCGCAATATCAGAACATCGTCGCCAGCGGCGGATGGCCGCAGATCAATCCGACAAGCCAGCAGCCGCTGCAGCTCGGCGCGACCGACCCGGCCGTACAGTCGCTACGCCAGCATTTGATGATTACCGGCGACCTGCCGCGCGAGGCTGGCATCTCCTCTGCCTTCGACTCCTATGTCGACGGTGCGGTCAAGCGTTTCCAGGCCCGTCATGGACTGCCGGCAGATGGCGTCATGGGCGATTTCACGCTGAAGGCGATGAATATCCCCGCCAATGTCCGCCTGCAGCAGCTGAACACCAATCTTGTTCGCCTACAGACGTTCCCATCCGACCTCGGCCGCCGTCACGTCATGGTCAATATCCCGGCGACACGTGTCGAAGCCGTCGAGGATGGTCAGGTGGCGCTGCGCCACCAGGCGATCGTCGGCCGGGAATCACGGCCGACGCATATCATCAATTCGAAGATCTACGAGGTCATCCTCAACCCGTACTGGACGGCGCCGCGCTCCATCGTCGTCAAGGACATCGTGCCCTTGATGCGCAAGGACCCGACCTATCTGACGAGGAGCAACATTCGCCTTATCGATGGCAAGGGTCAGGAAGTAGCGCCGGAGACGATCGACTGGAATTCGGACAAGGCGCCGGATCTGATGTTCCGTCAGGACCCGGGCAAGACCAACGCCATGGCGTCCACGAAGATCAACTTCCACAACCCCAACAACGAATACATGCACGACACGCCCGAGCAGGGCCTGTTCAACAAGCTGATGCGCTTCGACAGCTCCGGCTGTGTGCGCGTTCAGAACGTGCGCGACCTGGCGACCTGGCTGCTGGCCGAAACGCCCGGCTGGCCGCGCCAGCACATCGAGCAGGTCATCTCCACCCGCGTCAACACGCCGATCACCCTGGCGTCGGAAGTGCCTGTCTATTTCGTCTATATTTCGGCATGGAGCGCCCGCGACGGCATCGTCCAGTTCCGCGACGACATCTATAATCTCGACGGCAACTCGCAGCTGGCACTCAATACGACCCAGGGCATGGAGCAGCCGGTTCAATAATCGGCCGCCTGGTTGCAATTCTTATGGAAGCCGCGTCCCTGGATGCGGCTTTTTCGTTGGCTGACGCCGCTCTGCGTAGAATGCTCAGCAAATGTCGCTGCTCGTATTGCTCTCGGGCGACCCTGACGCTAATACCGTCTGCATTGCCGTTCCGGCCCGTTCAGGAGCTTCTACGATGACCAATGCATCCACCGAACCCTTCTTCAATCGCTCGCTTGCCGATACCGATCCGGAAATCTTTGGTGCGATCGGCGAGGAGCTCGGTCGTCAGCGGCACGAAATCGAGCTGATTGCCTCCGAAAACATCGTTTCGCGCGCCGTGCTGGAAGCGCAGGGCTCGATCATGACGAACAAATATGCCGAGGGCTATCCGGGCAAGCGCTATTACGGCGGCTGCCAGTTCGTCGATATCGCTGAAGAGCTCGCCATCGAGCGCGCCAAGAAGCTGTTCGGCGTCAATTTCGCCAACGTTCAGCCGAATTCCGGTTCGCAGATGAACCAGGCCGTCTTCCTGGCGCTGCTGCAGCCGGGTGACACCTTCATGGGTCTCGATCTCAATTCGGGCGGCCACCTGACGCATGGTTCGCCGGTCAACATGTCCGGCAAGTGGTTCAACGTCGTGTCCTACGGCGTGCGTGAAGGCGATAACCTGCTCGACATGGACGAAGTGCAGCGCAAGGCCGAAGAGCACAAGCCGAAGCTGATCATCGCCGGCGGCACGGCCTATTCCCGCATCTGGGATTGGAAGCGCTTCCGCGAGATCGCCGACAGCGTCGGCGCCTATCTGATGGTTGACATGGCCCACATTGCCGGCCTGGTTGCCGGTGGCCAGCATCCGTCGCCGTTCCCGCATTGCCACGTCGCCACCACGACCACCCACAAGTCGCTGCGCGGCCCGCGCGGCGGCATGATCCTCACCAATGACGAGGATCTGGCCAAGAAGTTCAACTCGGCCGTCTTCCCCGGTCTTCAGGGTGGCCCGCTGATGCACGTCATCGCCGCCAAGGCGGTTGCGCTCGGTGAAGCGCTGCAGCCCGGGTTCAAAGACTATGCGGCCCAGATCGTCAAGAACGCCAAGGCGCTTGCCGAAACGCTGATATCAGGCGGTGTCGATGTCGTCTCCGGCGGCACGGACAACCATCTGATGCTGGTTGACCTGCGCAAGAAGAATGCCACCGGCAAGCGCGCGGAAGCCGCCCTCGGCCGCGCCTACGTCACCTGCAACAAGAACGGCATTCCGTTCGACCCTGAAAAGCCCTTCGTCACATCGGGCGTTCGCCTCGGCACGCCCGCCGGCACGACGCGCGGCTTCAAGGAAGCTGAGTTCCGCGAAATCGGCAATCTAATCATCGAAGTGCTCGATGGCCTGAAGGTCGCCAATTCCGACGAAGGCAATGCCGCCGTCGAGGCTGCCGCGCGGGAAAAAGTGGTCAAGCTTACCGATCGCTTCCCGATGTACGGTTATATGGGCTAAGGAGGGCGCATGCGCTGCCCCTATTGCGGTACGGAAGATACCCAGGTCAAGGATTCGCGCCCGGCGGAGGATAATACCTCCATCCGCCGGCGGCGTATCTGCCCGGACTGCGGCGGTCGGTTCACCACCTTCGAGCGCGTGCAGTTGCGCGAACTCATGGTCATCAAGAAGACCGGCCGCAAGGTGCCATTCGATCGCGACAAACTGGTGCGCTCCTTTGAGATCGCATTGCGCAAGCGCCCGGTCGATCGGGACCGGATCGAACGGGCCGTGTCGGGGATCGTACGTCGCCTCGAAAGCTCCGGCGAGACAGAGATCAGCTCCGAGCAGATCGGCCTTCAGGTACTGGAAGCGCTGAAGACGCTCGATGATGTCGCCTTCGTGCGCTATGCCTCCGTCTATCGCGATTTCTCGCATGCGGAGGATTTCGAACACGTCATCGACGAGATCAACGCCAAGATCGCCCGCGATCCGCTGGACCCTTGATCATGGCGCTGCGGCCCGAAGACGAGCGTTTCATGGCCGCGGCCATTCGTCTGTCTCGTCAGCACCTGGGACAGACCTCCACCAATCCGTCCGTCGGCTGCCTCGTCGTCAAGGACGGTGTCATTCTTGGCAGCGGCGTAACCGCCCTTGGCGGGCGGCCGCATGCTGAGCCGCAGGCTCTGACGGAAGCGGGCGAGGCAGCCAGAGGCGCCACCGCCTACGTGACGCTCGAGCCCTGTTCTCACTATGGCAAGACGCCGCCCTGCGCCGAGGCGCTGATCGGTTACGGCGTGGCACGCGTCGTCATCAGCGTCACAGATCCCGACCAACGCGTCTCCGGGCGCGGCATCACCATGCTGCGCGAGGCCGGCATTGAGGTCGATACCGGTGTTCTGGAAACGGAGGGCAGGCGATCTCTCGCGGGTTATCTCATGCGTCAGACGAGAAACCGGCCTTATGTGACTCTCAAGCTTGCTGTTTCCGCCGATGGAATGATCGGAAAGGCAGGCGAGGGCCAGGTTCGCATCACAGGCGACGTCTCGCGGGCACAGGTGCAGATGCTGCGCGCCGAAAGCGACGCCATATTGGTCGGCATTGGTACGGCGATATCAGACGATCCCGAATTGACCTGCAGGCTTCCAAGCCTGGAGGATCGCTCTCCGCTGCGCATCGTCATCGACGAGCAATTGCGGCTCCCCCTTGGCAGCAAGCTGGTGCAGACCGCGCGGAAGTATCCGGTCATTGCTGTTGCCGGCCATCCGCCGTCCTTTGACGGCGCCGTCGATGCGGCCTTCCTTGCACGCCGTGCTGCCTTGGATGCCGCCGGCGTCGAGGTCCTGCAATCCAATTCGAGCGAGCCGGGAGAGTTGCTGGAGGCCCTCGGCACGCGCGGCATCTCCTCTTTGCTGGTCGAAGGCGGCGCCAGGACGGCGCAGAGTTTCCTCGATGCCGGGCTGGTCGACCGCATCCTGCTGTTTCAGGGACCGGCCGATATCGGCGAGGGTGGTATTGAATCGCCGGTCCTCAAATCCAATATCCCGGCTGACTTTATGCATGTCGGCGAAAGCCGCTTCGGCGACGATCTTTGCGACGAATACGAAAGAGGTTTTTGATGTTTACGGGAATTGTCACCGATGTCGGCACGGTCGAATCCGTCTCCCCGATGAAGGAAGGCATCAAGCTGCGCGTTGCCACCAATTACGATCCGGCGACGATCGACATGGGTGCCTCGATCTCTCATGCCGGCGTCTGCCTGACGGTGACCGGTCTGCCCGAACAGGGCAGCAACGGACGATGGTTCGAGGTCGAGGCGTGGGAAGAGGCGCTGCGGCTTACGACCATCGGTACCTGGGAAGCGGGAGCCAAGATCAATCTCGAGCGTTCCCTCAAGATCGGCGACGAGCTTGGCGGCCATATCGTCTCCGGCCATATCGACGGCAAGGCGGAAATCCTATCCGTGACATCAGAGGGCGAGGCCACGCGCTTCCGCCTGCGCGCGCCGGAACACCTCGCAAGATTCGTGGCGCCGAAGGGTTCGGTTGCTCTCGACGGCACCTCGCTGACGGTCAACGCTGTCGAGGGTGCGGAATTCGACGTGCTTCTGATCCGCCATTCCCTGGAGGTGACGACCTGGGGCGAGCGCAAGGCCGGCGATTTCGTCAATTTCGAAGTCGATACCATGGCGCGCTACGCCGCTCGCCTGGCGGAATTCCCGGTCGCCCGCGAAGGCTGAACATCATAGGCTTGCCACGGCGAAGGCGCCAATCGGCGCCTCGGCAGCTTATCCGATCGCCTTTTCCATCAGAAAGTTCGATAGAATCTGGCCGCGCTTTTCTATCCGCTGCCCGGTCAAGACGACAAAGCCCTTGCGTTCGAAGAAGGGGCGGGCAGTCAGGCTCGCCTCGGTAAAAATCCGCCGAAGGCCTTGTTTTTGGGCAGCCGCCTCGACGGTCGAAAGCAACAGGCTTGCGACACCCTTTGCCTGATAGTCCGGCGAAACGAACATCATATCAAGGCAGCCGTCCGATTTCAGATCGGCAAAGCCGATGGGCGTGGAGCCATCCATCGCAAGCCAGGTCGGCCGGCTCGCTCGGTATTGTGCCCAGACGCCGACATCTTCCACCTTTGCCCATGCTGCGATCTGCTCCGGGCCATAGTCTTTCGACGCGATCTCGCGAATGGCCCTCAGGAAAATGTCGATCGTGGCCTGGGCGTCGTTTGCTTCATAACGTTTGACCGAAAACCTATCCAGCGAAACCGGCATGATATTGGTCCTCACAACGCCTGACGTTCGAAGATGGCGTTGGATCTGTCCTTCAGCAGGAGTTCGCCGATACGGCGGAAGCCGATCTTTTCCGCGACCCGTAGTGACGGTGTGTTCTCCAGGTCCACGATGCAGGTCATGCGCCGGCCTGCGAACTGCCTGTCCGCCCAGGCGATTGCCGCGCTCATGGCCTCCGTCGCATAGCCCTTGCCCTGCATCGGCGGCGTGATGCCCCAGCCGGCTTCCAGCGTACCTTCCGTCATCGGCGTCATGTCGCGATGCAGATCGAGAAATCCCACTTCGCCGATCAATCGGCCGCTTTGACGTTCTTGGACGGCAAAGAAGCCGAAGCCCAGATGATGCCACAGGCCGGCATAGCGCAGCAGGCGAGCCCAGACCTGTTCGCGCGTCGGCATTTCCCCGCCGATGAAGCGGACAATGTCCGTATGTTTCCATAGCTCGAGGAACTCGTCGAAATCATCAAGCGTATGGCCACGCAGCAGGAGCCGGTCCGTTGTCAGTGTCGGAATATGGGTCATGGGATAGGTCTTTGCCGAAAATGTTTTGGTGATGGTCAATCGTTGGAGGCGCCGGGCTCCCCGTCCCAGTAATCGAGCTTGGCGGCGGAGGTACGGCCGATCGCGCGGAACGCCGTTTTGCCGTCGCTGTAAGTCTTGGCCAGGAACTTGCCGGAATCGGGGTACTCGACGATTTCGGTCCGCGCTTTTGTGGAGATGGCGAGATAAACCAGCACGCAGGGGCCGATATTGATCAGCTGATGCGCGGTTTCCGGACCGCCGGCAGGTGCGCCCAGTACATCGCCCTTGCCAACTACCATACGCTGGTCGCCGAAGCGATACTCGCCTTCGCCGTCGAGAATGACGAACATCTCCTCTTCGACATGATGATTGTGAAACGGACAGCCTGATTTGCCTGGCGGCACCTCGTTATAGCTGATGCCGAGCTGCCTCAGTCCGAGCTTTGCTCCGAAGGAAGTATCGCTGCCGGCAAAGAAGCTCCCTTGCTGCCAATGTTCCAGCTCGAGCTCGCCGACATTGATGGCGGGTGTGGATTTCTTCGTCATGAACCTCCCCCTTTGCAAGGCTTCAAATTATTATCGAAGCGGTTGCGTGTGCGGAAGCCACAATTTCTGCGACGCGCAGATCATTTCCGAATAGGGTCGGAATCGGCACGCGTCATTGAAAAACACTTGCCAAGCGAGGCCCGCCGTGGTTTGACCCGGCCTGACAAGGTGCCGCGCCCTCTCAAATCGCAGGTGATGTATGACCAGCTCTTCCAATGCTCATGTCCTTATCGTAGAAGCTCGCTTCTATGACGATATGGCCGATGCCCTGCTCGACGGCGCCAAGGCGGCTCTCGATGAGGCCGGCGCGACTTACGATATTGTGACCGTGCCCGGCGCGCTGGAGATCCCGGCGGCGATTGCCATGGCGCTCGATGGCGGCGACAATGGCAACGTTGTTTACGACGGCTATGTCGCTCTCGGCATGGTCATTCGCGGCGAGACCTATCATTTCGATATCGTCGCCAATGAATCCTCGCGTGCGCTGATGGATCTTGCCGTCAGCGAATCTCTCGCGATCGGCAACGGTATTCTCACCGTCGAGAATGACGAACAGGCCTGGGCGCGCGCTCGCCGTTCGGACAAGGACAAGGGTGGCTTTGCCGCTCGCGCAGCGCTGACGATGATCGCGCTGAAAGAGAAGTTGGGTGCATAATACATGAGCAATCAGGATAACGAGCGACCTGCAAAGCCCGCCAACCAGCGCGGCGCAGCACGCCTTGCGGCGGTCCAGGCGCTCTATCAGATGGATGTCGGCGGAACCGGTGTTCTGGAAGTGGTGGCCGAATATGAGGCCCACCGTCTCGGACAAGAGCTGGATGGCGAAACCTATCTGAAGGCCGATGCCTCCTGGTTCCGTTCCATCGTCTCCGGTGTCGTGCGGGAGCAAACCCGGCTCGATCCGCTGATCGGATCCGCTCTTCAGGACGACTGGGCGCTGTCGCGTCTCGACAGCACCGTACGCGCCATACTGCGCGCCGGCACCTTCGAGCTTATCGACCGCAAGGACGTGCCGGTTCCGGTCATCGTCACCGAGTATGTCGAGATCGCGCACGCCTTCTTCGAGGAGGACGAGCCGAAGCTCGTGAATGCCGTGCTTGACCGAATCGCCAAGCAGGTTCGCGGCGAAACCAAGAAATAGGGTATAACGGGCACCGGGCAGGCGAAGCCCGGGGCTTTCGTTTCCTTCGTTCGCGCCTGATTTCATCTTCGAATATTCTTTTGAACCTCCAGCGGGTGTTTTACCTGCGGGCGGTCTTGACGCGAGGTTTTCCCGACAGCAATCTCGCAACTGCACATCAGCCGATCTCCCGGAGGAGGGGACAGGCCGTTGTCGCAGGCGGCCGGGGGAGGACTGAACCGCCGGCTTTTTTGGAGGGAAAAAGCGAAATGTCGATTCTTTTAGGAGTGATCGCATGCGGACTGCTCTCGGTCATTTATGCCGTATGGGCAACCCGGTCGGTGCTCGCTGCCGATCAGGGCAATGCCCGCATGCAGGAGATTGCCGGATATATTCGTGAAGGAGCGCAAGCCTATCTGGCGCGCCAGTACAGAACCATCGCCATCGTCGGGATTATCGTTTTCATCGCGGCCTGGCTTCTCTTGTCGGCCGAAGCCGCTTTCGGTTTCCTGATCGGCGCAATCCTCTCTGGCTCCGCAGGCTTCATCGGCATGCATGTCTCCGTGCGCGCCAATGTCCGCACCGCGCAAGCCTCGTCGCAGAGCCTGTCGGCAGGTCTCGATATCGCCTTCAAGTCTGGCGCCATTACGGGCATGCTCGTCGCCGGTCTCGCCCTGCTCGGCGTCTCAATCTACTTCTGTATTCTGACGAAGGTTCTCGGCCATGAGGCCGGTTCACGCGATGTCATCGACGCCCTTGTGGCTCTCGGTTTCGGCGCTTCGCTGATTTCGATCTTCGCCCGTCTCGGAGGCGGCATCTTCACCAAGGGGGCGGATGTGGGCGGCGACCTCGTCGGCAAGGTCGAGGCCGGCATCCCGGAGGACGATCCGCGCAACCCCGCCACTATTGCCGATAACGTCGGCGACAATGTTGGCGATTGCGCCGGCATGGCGGCGGACCTGTTCGAAACCTATGCCGTGTCCGTGGTCGCGACGATGGTGCTGGCCGCGATCTTCTTCGCCGGCTCGCCGCTCCTCGGTTCGGCCATGGTTTATCCGCTGGCGATCTGCGGTGCCTGCATCATCACCTCGATCATCGGTACCTTCTTTGTCAAGCTCGGCGTCAATGGTTCGATCATGGGCGCGCTCTATAAAGGCCTCGTTGCGACGGGCGTGCTGTCGATCATCGGACTGGCCGTCGCCACCTCGCTGACCATCGGCTGGGGATCGGTCGGCACGGTTGCCGGCTTCGACATTACCGGGACGAAGCTCTTCACCTGTGGCATCGTCGGTCTGATCGTTACCGCGCTCATCGTCGTGATCACCGAATACTATACCGGCACGAACAAGCGGCCGGTCAATTCCATCGCGCAGGCATCGGTGACCGGTCACGGCACCAACGTCATCCAGGGGCTTGCCGTCTCGCTCGAATCGACGGCGTTGCCGGCAATCGTCATCGTCGGCGGCATCATTGCCACCTATCAGCTCGGCGGCCTGTTCGGCACCGGCATTGCGGTTACCGCCATGCTCGGCCTTGCCGGCATGATCGTCGCGCTCGACGCCTTCGGCCCCGTCACCGACAATGCCGGCGGCATCGCGGAAATGTCGCATCTGCCGCCGGAAGTGCGAAAATCCACCGATGCCCTGGATGCGGTCGGCAATACCACCAAAGCCGTCACCAAGGGCTATGCCATCGGCTCGGCCGGCCTTGGCGCATTGGTGCTGTTCGCCGCCTATTCGAACGACCTGCAATATTTTGCGGCTCACGGCGACAAGTTCCCGTACTTCGCCAACGTGGGTGCGATCTCGTTCGAGCTCTCGAACCCTTACGTCGTCGCCGGCCTGCTGTTCGGCGGCCTCATCCCCTATCTCTTCGGCGGCATCGCCATGACGGCAGTCGGCCGGGCCGCCGGCTCGATCGTGGAGGAGGTGCGCCGGCAGTTCCGCGAGAAACCGGGCATCATGCAAGGCGCGGAGCGTCCCGATTACGGCCGCGCCGTCGATCTGCTGACCAAGGCCGCCATTCGCGAAATGATCATTCCGTCGCTCTTACCGGTTCTGGCTCCGGTCGTCGTCTATTTCGGCGTCCTGCTGCTCTCCGGCTCCAAGGCGTCGGCTTTCGCGGCACTTGGCGCATCGTTGCTCGGCGTGATCATCAACGGCCTCTTCGTCGCCATTTCCATGACATCGGGTGGCGGCGCATGGGACAATGCCAAGAAGAGCTTCGAGGACGGCTTCGTCGACAAGGACGGCACGCGCCACATGAAGGGCTCTGAAGCCCACAAGGCATCGGTGACGGGCGACACGGTCGGCGACCCCTATAAGGATACGGCAGGCCCGGCTGTCAATCCGGCGATCAAGATCACCAACATCGTTGCCTTGCTGCTGCTTGCGATCCTGGCCGGCTAAGAAAAGCGTATTGAACGCACAGAAAAACCCGCGGGCGCATGCCTCGCGGGTTTTTCTTTGAAATGATCCCCGGATTATTGACCCGGGTTGAGATTGTTGAGGAAGTTTCTGGCGCCGTTGACGCCGTTGCCGCCGCCCTGGAGTATCTGCTGCAGGAAGGTGATGTCGCGGCCGCCGGTGGGCGTCGTGCGGCTGATCATATCGAAGACCTTGCCGTCCTTGAGCGTATAATTGGCTTCCTGCTTCACCACGCCGTCCTTGTCGAAATAGATCGCCAGAATGTTCTGGTCGACCAGCTTCGGCTTCATGAAGGCGACGGGGCGCGTGCGCTTCTGGGAGATGTAGTAGAAGACCTCGCCATCGAAGGTCGCCGTGGTCGAGGGCGTACCGAGCGAGAGCAGAACCTGCTCGCGGCTCGAGCCGACCGGCGCAAGTGCCAGCGACTGCTGATCGAAGATGTAGCCGTTGTTCATGACCTCGCTGGTCTTGCAACCCGAAAGGCCCATGGTCGCAATCACCAGGGCGATGGCGGCAGTGCTGCTGAAAGATATGTCAGACTTGAAATACCGTCTGGTCAACGACATCTCATCTCCCCTAATGAATCAATCCGATGGCCGAACGGCCGACATGACCTTGCTGTGCACATCATTGTGGCCTTTCCGCGATTGAGAAAGGCACAAGGATGCTGTTGGGCACTCTTCATCACCGATCATTCACAACGTAATGACGGTAAGGGCTGGAGCCTCGAAGCGGGCACAAACGGCATTGCAATTCGCGCCTGCTTCGGTAAACCAGCTTTTGCGTGGATGCAACAAGGCCAAGCAAAAACGGCACGCTCAGAGGGAGCCAATTCCGGGAATTTTCATGATTTTTGGGCTCTTCCGCAAAAGAAATCACAATCAGATCATCGTCGTCAGGCAATATGAGGCCCTGACGTCGATGGCGCGCGAGCCGGTTTTCTACACCGACTACGGCGTGCCCGATACGGTCATGGGACGCTTCGAATTGCTGTCCGTCATGATGATTCTGTTTTTCCGCCGCGTCCGGTCTGCCGCGACCAGCGGCCAGGAACTGGCGCAGGAAATCGTGGATGCATTCTTCGAAGACATCGATTATTCGATCCGCGAGCTTGGTATAGGTGACAACAGCGTGCCGAAGCGGATGAAGAAGCTGGCCGGCATGTTTTACGGGCGGCTCGAAAGCTATGCGGGTGCCATGGATGCCGATGATCGCGCCGCGCTTGCCATGGCGCTACAGCGCAACATCTATCCCAAGGCGAATGAGGCCGCGGCTTCCATGGCTGCGCTGGCCGATTGGATGATGATCGCGGAAGCGCATCTGACGGCCGTGACCGAGGATCAAATCGCTACGGGCTTGGCGACGCTGCCGATGCCTGACAAAGTCGGCCGACCGGCCGGTTAGGAGATAAAAATGAAAAGACACGACTCCGATGAAACGCCGTTTTCCTATCCGGTGAAGGTAGGGCATATCTCCGCCAATCCGGTGGATGTGCACCTCGAGGCCGATGATCGCGAGCTGGCCGGGCTTGCGGTTCTCTGGGATGTTCTTTCGGTCAGCAAGCTCGAAGCCGATCTCAAGATTTCGCGCTGGAAGCGCGACGGAGTGCGCGTCAAGGGCAATGTGAAGGCAAAGATCGTTCAGGCTTGCGTTGTCACACTCGAGCCGGTCGAATCTGATATCGACGAAGACTTCGAGCACATCTTCGTGCCCGAGGATTCCAAACTGGCGCGTGCGCCCTCTGTGGATGCCGGAGAAATGATACTCGATCCCGATGGTCCGGATCTTCCTGAGACCTTTACAGGCGATACGATCGACGCCGGCGCGGTCGTTGCGGAATTTGCCGCCCTTGCCATCGATCCTTATCCGCGCAAGCCCGGCGTCGAGTTCGAAGCGCATATAGAAGACACCGGCGAGGATGACAGGAAGCCCTCGCCCTTTGCCGTTCTGAAAGACTGGAAAAAGGAATAGGCCCCGGTGCCCTTCGAGCACAATTCAGTTGTAACCGGGGGAGAAAACGGTATTTTGACGCCAAATTCGCCGGCCTCGGCGGAGAAAAAGGACTAGGGACGCGTGATCAGAATTTCTCTTGACCTAATGGGTGGCGACTTCGGCCCTGAGGTTGTTGTTCCCGGCGCGGCCAAGGCGCTGGATAGGCATCCCGATATCACATTCATCATGTACGGTCAGAAGGATCGCTGCGAGGCGGTCCTCGCCAAATATCCCAAGCTTCGCGAAAAATCGGTCTTTCACGAATGCGAAGTCGCCATCAGTATGGATGAAAAGCCGAGCCAGGCGCTTCGCCGCGGTCGCTATGTTTCCACCATGTGGCGTTCGATCGAAGCGGTGAAGGTGGGCGATGCCGACGTCGTCGTGTCGGCGGGCAATACCGGCGCGCTCATGGCGATGGCGAAATTCTGTCTCCGCACCATGGCCAATATCGAACGCCCGGCGATCGCGGCGATATGGCCGACCCTGCGCGGTGAAAGCATCGTGCTCGACGTCGGCGCCACGATCGGCGCGGATGCCCAGCAGTTGCTCGATTTCGCCCTGATGGGCGGCGCCATGGCGCGCGCGCTCTTCGAGATCGAGCGGCCCACGGTCGGGCTGTTGAATGTCGGTGTCGAGGAAATAAAGGGCCAGGAAGAGGTCAAGGACGCCGGACGCCTGATCCGCGAAGCCAATCTTGAATCGCTTGAATATTTCGGTTTTGTCGAGGGCGACGATATCGGCAAGGGCACCGTGGATGTCGTCGTCACGGAAGGCTTCTCCGGCAATATCGCGCTGAAGGCGGCGGAAGGCACGGCCAAGCAGATCGGCTCCTATCTGCGTGCCGCCATGTCGCGCACGCTGCTTGCACGCATCGGCTATGTGTTTGCTAAGGGTGCCTTCGACCTGCTGCGCGAAAAGCTCGACCCCAGCAAGGTCAATGGCGGCGTCTTCCTCGGCCTTAACGGTATCGTCATCAAGAGCCACGGCGGCGCGAATGTCGAAGCTTTCGCAGCCGCCATCGATGTCGGCTATGATATGGCCAAGAATGGACTGACACAGAAAATCGAAAACGATTTGAAGAGATATCATGCCAAACGGCTGCCTCCCATAGGGCCGGAAGCGGCATGAGCGACGGGGTACAAGCAGAATGATCCGTTCAATTGTTCGCGGCTTCGGGGCGGCACTCCCCAAGCGCGTCATGACCAATGCCGAGATGGAGCAGATTGTCGATACCAGCGACGACTGGATCGTCCAGCGCTCGGGCATCCGTCAACGCCATATCGCCGGCGAGGACGAAACCACGGCCTCCCTGGGCGAACAGGCGGCTCGCGCCGCCCTCGCCAATGCCGGTCTGACGCCTGACGATCTAGATCTGATCATCGTTGCCACCTCGACGCCGGACAATACCTTTCCGGCAACAGCGGTGAACATCCAGAACCGGCTCGGCATGCATCACGGCTTCGCCTTCGATGTCCAGGCCGTGTGCACTGGCTTCGTCTATGCAGTAACGACGGCCGATGCCTATATTCGCTGCGGTCTCGCCAAGCGCGTGCTCGTCATCGGCGCCGAGACGTTTTCCCGCATCCTCAATTGGACCGACCGCACGACCTGCGTCCTCTTCGGCGACGGCGCCGGAGCGCTGATCCTGGAGGCGGGCGAGGGGACCGGTGCCAATTCCGACCGTGGCGTGCTGACGGCAAGCCTGCGCTCCGATGGCGCGCACAAGGACAAGCTTTATGTCGATGGCGGACCTTCCACGACGGGAACGGTCGGCGTTTTGCACATGGCGGGCCGTGAAGTGTTCAAGCACGCCGTCGGGATGATCACCGATGTCATCCAGGCCGCCTTCGATGCGACCGGCACCACGCCGGACGATCTCGACTGGCTGGTGCCGCATCAGGCCAACCGCCGTATCATTGATGGCTCCGCCAAGAAGCTCGGAATTCCTCTCGAGAAGGTTGTGGTCACCGTGGATCTCCATGGCAATACGTCTGCCGCATCGATCCCCCTCGCGCTTGCCGTCGCGGCCGGCGACGGTCGGATCAAGAAGGGCGATCTGGTGATGCTGGAGGCCATGGGCGGCGGTTTCACCTGGGGCGCGGTCTTGTTGCGCTGGTAGTGCCACCTCTCTAAAAGCCGTTCCGAACAAGAGCTTGACCGTTCGCCGCAACGGCAATAGTCTCGCGAAACTTGAAGAAGATTACGCAGCAATATGGGCGGGGAGCTATGACGGGCAAGACAGTGACGCGCGCAGACCTGGCGGAGTCGGTATTCCGGAAAGTCGGCCTCTCCCGAACGGAGTCGGCGGAACTTGTCGAGACCGTGATCGATGAAATTTGCAACGCCATCGTGCGTGGGGAAACCGTAAAGCTCTCCTCGTTCGCGACCTTCCAGGTGCGTGACAAGAACGAACGCATCGGGCGCAATCCGAAGACCGGCGAGGAAGTGCCGATCTCGCCACGGCGCGTCATGACCTTCAAGGCGTCGAATGTCCTCAAGACCCGTATTCTGAAAGCCCATTCGAGCCGCAAGGCGAAGGCCAAGCCGGCAAATCCGGCGTCCTGATCCACCTCGGAATTTTTATCCTCATTCGGCCGTATGCCTGTCATGCGGCTCTTCAAGGCACTTCCTCGTCCTTTTTGTCGCTAGCCTGTGCAGCGGCTGAAGATGTGACTTGAATTTCCGCCGCCAAACCGTTGAAATATGGTGAGTCGCATCGTTGAG